>CAZCRQ010000057.1:1981-10065 GCA_964501095.1 uncultured bacterium
AGTTTGGAGTTCAACCTTTAGGTTGCTTCTGCGGGCAAACAAAAACATGAATTTTGAACTATAACCAAAGACACGCTGAAGCGTGAACTCCAAACTTTAACGCGCTGAAGCGTGAACTCACAGTTTGGAGTTCAACCTTTAGGTTGCTTCTGCGGGCAAACAAAAACATGAATTTTTAACCATAAGCGAAGACATGCCAATCCGATGGCGACCCCGATCTACATAGCTTGCGTGTCATTACAAATCACCAATTCTGAGATATGCTTAATAACAAAAAGTTTCAATTCAAGGCAATTCTTCCCGGCAGCTTGTCGGTTTTTTTACTTGTCATTGTCACCAGCATAATCTGGCTTGGCGGGGAATCTGGGCAGCGAAATCGGGACGGGATGGAGCTAATCACAGTTCCCCGCGGCTCCTCGACCTGGAAAGTGGCGGACATTCTAAAAGAACATAGGCTGATTCGTAATACACACCGGTTTGTCTGGCATGTTAGAATACGCCTGCTTACTCAGAGGCTTCAAGCGGGAACATACGAGATTCCAAAATCAGCTTCGATGTTTCGTATCGCCTCGATTCTCTCTGGAGGGAAGGAATCTCGTGTCGCGGTTACAATTCCGGAGGGACTGACGGCTCAAATGATCGCGAGGATGCTGGCAGCGGAGGGGGTCTGTGATAGTACGGACTTTCTACAAGCCGTGGCTGATCCAGACCTGGTTGAACGTCTGGGCATTGCCGGTGCGAGCTGCGAAGGGTATCTCTATCCGGAGACCTACAGGTTAACCTTCCATCAGAGCGGCGAAGCGGTGGTGAAAATTATGGTGGAAACCTTCAAGCGGGCGGTAGGGACAGAGTGGTGGGATCAAGCTACCAGAGACACCTTGGGTGTTTACGGTAATATCATCCTCGCCAGCATTATCCAGGGTGAATATGTCGTGCCGGAGGAAGCGAAGGAGATAGCTGCGCTCTATCGCAACCGTTTGCATAAAGGAATGAAGCTTCAGGCAGATCCAACGGTTCAATATATTCTGCCGGAGCGTCCACGACGATTGCTTCTTAGTGATTTGAAGATCGATTCTCCCTATAATACCTATTTGTATAGAGGATTGCCGCCGGGACCGATCAACAACCCGGGGATCACAGCGTTGAATGCAGCTCTCAACCCTTCGGAAGCCGATTGGATGTTCATGGTCGCCAACGGTGATGGAAGTCACACTTTCAGCGTCGAATGGGAGGATCATGTTTTGGCGAAGGAGAGATTCGATCAGGTTCGCCGAGAAGTGAGACGCAATAAGAAAAGGTAAATAACGTTGAAAGAATACATCGATCCACTTGCTGGATTAAATGAGCAACAGCTTGCCGCGACTCTGTGCACTGAGGGTGCGGTGATGGTTCTGGCGGGAGCGGGGAGTGGGAAGACTCGTGTTCTGGCGCATCGCATCGCCTATATCATTAAGCAGCGTCTGGCGCAGCCGTGGCAGATCCTCGCGGTCACCTTCACCAATAAAGCGGCGCGTGAATTACAAGAACGGGTGACTTCAATTGCGGAACAAGGGGATAAAGTTGCTGCTGGAACGTTTCATTCCATCATGTTGCGACTTTTAAGACGCGAAGCCAAGGAGATCGATTACCCGCACGATTTCTCCGTCTTTGACCATGATGATTCCGTTCGTCTGGTAAAGATCATTCTTGATGACTTCTCGGAAGATCGCTTTCGTCCGGCTTACATCCACGCAATTATCAGCCGTCTAAAGAATGACCTGATCACACCGGAACTCTATTCCGAAGATGTGGAGAAAAAACCGCTAAAACAGATCGTAAGTAAAGTCTATACCGAATATGAGAGCCGTCTCCAGAAGTACAAGGGCATGGATTTCGATGATTTGCTGATACGTCCGGTGGAACTGTTCCAATCCCATCCTTCTGTATTGCGATACTGGAGCAACCGTTGGCGCTATCTCCATGTCGATGAATTTCAAGACACCAATCGGGCGCAGTTTGAGCTGGTGAAAATTCTCGGCGGACCAGATCCTAATCTTTTTGTTGTCGGTGATGATGATCAGTCGATCTACAGTTGGCGAGGGGCAAGGGTGGAAAATATCTTCCAGTTCCGTGACCATTATAAAGATGTAAAGGTCTTTCGTCTGGAACGCAACTATCGCAGTACCCAGCCTATTTTAAATATAGCCCATAGCATAGTCGTAAGAAGTCGGCGTCGAGAAGCGAAAAAACTCTGGACCGAGAAGAATGAGGGAATGACGCCGAAGGTAATCCAAACCTCTACCGAGCAGGATGAAGCACGAGAGATTGTCGATCGGATCTCTGAGAATGTCCTCTCCGGAAAGCGCCAGTATTCAGATCATGCTATTTTCTATCGCACCAATGCACAATCGCGAGTTTTCGAGGATGCGCTACGGGCAAGACGTATCCCGCATCAAATCATCGGCTCTTTAAAGTTCTACGAACGGAAGGAGGTGAAGGATGTGCTGGCATACTGGCGCATCTGTCTCAATCCGAGCGATGAGGTATCCCTGCGACGCCTTATAAAAGAGCCGCCTCGCGGAATTGGAGAGAGTTCGCTGGAAAAACTGATCCACTGGTCACGTGGCGGCGAAAATACTCTGTTTGAAGCCTTTCAACAGGCGACTGAAATTCCCGAACTGAGCACCCGCGCGATCAATGCTTGCCAACGTTTCGGCGCTCAGATCGTTCAATGGCGCTCAGAGTTGAAGACCAATCCACTGGATCAGTGGGCGAAGAAAATCCTCAAAGAATCGGGTTACCTGGACCGTCTCCAGGAGGAAAAGGGATTTGAAGCGGAAACTCGTCTTAACAATGTCCAAGAGTTGCTGAATAGCCTCTCCGACTTTATAAAATCCGAAGAAGGCAGCTTGAATGAATTCTTGGAGAATGTCACCCTGGCAACCGACATCGACTCTTTTAATGAGAATCAGGATAATGTCCGCTTGATGACGCTTCATTCGGCGAAGGGATTGGAATTTCCGGTTGTCTTCATCAGTGGGATTGAACAAGGATTGATTCCGATGGAATCGAGCAACGACCGTGTAGTCGATGAGGATGAGGAGCGCCGGTTGTTCTATGTCGGGGTGACACGAGCGCGTGAAGAGCTGTTTTTAACTTATGCAAAACAACGCCAGCGCTGGGGGCAGGTTGGATACTCCGACCGAAGCCAGTTTCTCATGGAATTGCCTAGAAACTCCGTGGATTGGGATCATTCGACCTCTGTACCGAAACCGCGATCTTCCACCCTCCCTTTTTCCACCGGCGACACGAAAAGACTTGCGAAATCATTACGGGAATCGGATCCTCCTTATAGATCCAAGATAATAAGCAGACCGCGGGATGAATCGGAGCAAACGCAAACAAGCAGGAAATCACACGAATACCAGGACACTCCGGCGATTCATCGAGGGGATCTGGTGGAACATCCAACCTTTGGCAAGGGTATTGTCATCTCCACTTCGCCTTTTTACAATGATATAAAGCTGGAAGTCGATTTCAATGGGGAAAGAATCATCCTGATGCAAGGAAAGGCGCGGCTTAAACCGCTGAAGGATTTCTCGTGATGAGATTTTCAGGTTCCGTTGACAAGTAGCCTAGGCGCTCCGTCAGGTAAGGATAAAACTGGATGAAAACATGCCTCAAGCTATGGCGAAACTCTTTATTCTTGCTGGTTGTGATGTAAAAACAGTTTTGGAGAACAATCATAATAGCACGGCACTCCGTCGTCTAGGAGAATGATATACAGTTTGGCAGATTTTTCCAGACGGTGGTATGTCTAAGCTGTTTGACTGATGGATTTTTAGTGATAAGATACTGGTCATCATCTTTAATCATCGGTTTTCTTCTTATAATTTCGCCTGTGAGTTTCGCTTCTTCACTTCAAGCGGAGCAGGACTTCCTTTATGCGAAGCGACTTGCCGACGACGGACATAAGGAACTCGCGGTCGAGGCTTTTAAAGTATTTCTTGCTACTTATCCGGATAATCCCCATTCAAGTGAAGCGAAATGGTTGATGGGAACTTCTCTGTATGCTGCGAAAAAATATAAAGAGGCGAGGGAAGCCTTTCAACGCTATGTCATCGACTATCCCAACGATTCCCGCACTCTGGAAGCATTCTTGAAAATAGCTGACTGTTTCCATCTCCTTGATGACAAAGAAAATGAGATCCTGGCACTCTGGCGAATCCCGATCTTTTACCCCCAATCACCGGAAACTCCACCTGTGCTGGTGCGTGTTGCCCGTCTCTTGATGGAGACGGACAATTTCAATGACGCCGAAATTCCGTTACAGCAAGTTTTAAACCAGCATCCCGAATCGGCGGTTTTTCTTGAAGCTAAACTGCTCTGGGCGCATTTGCTGGCACGAAGAGGCAATTTTACCTTGGCTGAGAAGGAAGCTTGGAAAGTCGCCCAGAAACTTGAGGATGCTGTCCTGACCGCGGAAGCTTTGACATATCAAGCCGAATGTCTCGATACCCTGGGAAGGCTGGAGGAAGCCGATCAAGTCCGTCGAATGATTATCGAAAAGTTCTCCTCGACTCCGATGCTGCCCCGCGCCCTTACACTGCTCGGGCAGCATCTGATTCAAAACGGTGACTTTAAAAAGGCGGAGGAACTGCTGCTTCGAGCGAAAGACACGGCACCTGATGATGAGACAAAAGCCTTGTCATTGCTTGGTTTGGCTGACCTGAATTTCATCGCTAAAAACTATGATGCCGCCCTCGATCTGTTGACCCAGATTCCAAAACCGGATAGACCGGAGAAGTTATTCCGCATCGCTCTAATAAAAGAGGCTCAGCTTGATTTCACCGCAGCCGCAGAAATTTATAAAAGTATAAGTTTATCCGAGGACTTGAACTATTCAGCCGCTTCGGCGTTTCGAGCTGGCGATTTGTTCAAACGATGGGAAAAGCCAAAGGAAGCGGCGGAGAATTTCCTCCTATTTGAAAGGATCGCTCAGGATACAATTCTAAAAGCTGAGGGACGCTATCAGGCGGCAAAGTGTTTGATAACAGTGGATGATTCCCTTTGCGCCGCGCTGCTCGCAGATTTTGACGAACTCTATCCACGATCTCCACTTATCGATGATGCGCTCTTCCTCCGCGCTGCCGCACTCTATCAAAATGGAAAGTTTCACCTCGCTTACAATGTCTGGCAGAAGCTGTTGACCTCTTATCCCTTCAGCCCCTGGCTGTCGGAAGCTGAGATGTCCTCGGAGTTGATTAAAGAGCATCAGTTACGGGATCGTGACCCCGCGGAGAAAGTTGCCGATTTATTAGCTCAAGTCGCGAAAGGTCTAAGCCGCTCCGATCTTGCACTTTCTTTGGGTGAAATTTACCTCAATGACTACAAAGACTATAAAAAAGCTATCGATCTTTTTGAACAGGTGCTGGCAACTGAGGGTTTGCACGCCTCCAAATATGAGCGCGGGAAGGTATTGCTGCTGGAAGCTCTGCGGAATCGCTTTAGTCAATTTCGTCTCCTGGCGCATCTTAACGACGACTCTTACGCCGCCAGGTTCACTGAAATCACGGCGTCGTCCATCAAACGCTTGAACGAGTTGAAAAGTAACGTGGATGATGAATCCCTTCTGGCGGAAATCGACTTCCTGCTCAACCAAATCCAGTATTGCGCCGAGGAAGAGGGCGCGAAGACCACACCTCTGATCCAATCGCTGGAAGAATTTATCCAAAATCACCCAAATTCATCGTTTGTAAGCGAAGTCCATCGGCAGCTTGGGAAGATCTACACGCAAAAGTTTCAGGCTGAATCAAACTCCCAGCATTATCAAAAAGCGATCGCTCATCTCCTCGCCTCGCTGCAAACAGCAACTGATTCCAGTCGGAGTAACGAAGTGAAATTGCTCCTCGCAGATTGTTACCTCGCCATAGGGAAACGAGAACAAGCGATCACTACGTATCAGGAAATTGTAAAAGATGCCGGCAATGCTCTCAGTATACAAGCGATAGTAAAACTCCTCGATTTTCCCGAAGTGATGTTGAAGGAGAAAATCAGCTATTTGCGAAAGCTGGAGCAGGATGCTTATTATCACCCAATTAGTGAAGAACTTCACTTGAAAATCGCCAATTTGTATTTGGAAGCAAACCGTTTTGCAGATGCGGAGCAGGAGTTGATTTCCCATTTCTCAAAATCCTCACCCGGCAATCCCGGTTTGCTTGTACTGCAGGAGAAACCGGATGAGTGGCTCTTTCTCCTCGGCAGGGCGAAGGAAGGGCAGGGTTTTGCCGAGCCGGCGATTTCAGCATTTCGTCGGTTCCTGGTCTATCATCAAGAAGGAGATAAAGCGGTCGAAGTGCATCGACAACTTGCCGAATTATTGAAAAAGGAAAACCGAAATGAGGAGGCGTTGGTTCACCTTGACTGGCTGGCGAAACATGAAATCCCGGATTCCTTGCAGTTCGACGCGGTAAGTCGGCGCATTCAGATTCTCTTCGAGGAGGGCGACTATGAGACGGTACGAAACCTGGCACTGCAATTAGCGCAATCTGCCTCCAATGAGGACAGCGCGTTTTGTTATTACCAGTTGGCGATAGTCTGTTTGTATCGTCTGGGAAAAGCGGAGCAGGCGCAGGAAGAGGCGCTGGAATTACGGAAAACCTATAAAAAACGTGCGGATGTCGATGAGGCGACAGCGTGGTTCTATCTCGAAAAAGGCAGGTATTATTCGCGTCTAAAGGACTTTGAGAACGCTGAAAAAGCCTTTCGCACTGTGATCGATTCTTACAAAGGTTCTCGCTGGATTCCCGAGGCGAAATACGAATTGGGGCGTGATTTTCTCATTCGCAATTTATACGATGAAGGACTAGCAATTCTTACTGCCTTGCCCGATGAGTACCCGGAGCATCCGATTCTGGGGTTGGTCTTTATGACTCTCGCCGGATATTACTTGGAAAGTGGCAATTTCTCGGATTGTATCGTAAATTACGAACTGATTCTCGCTGACGAACAATATCGTCATCTCTGGGAACGTGTCTATCCTCTGGAAATACAAGCCTATAAACAAGCAGGCTTCTATGCCGGAGCAGTTAAAGCGACTCAGGCATATTTGGAACATTTCCCCGAGGCGCCTGATCGTTTCGCCCGTCAGATGGAGTTAGGCGCATTTTTCAGTGCATTGGAGCAGTATGATCTCGCGGAAGCGCAATTCCGTAAGTTGTTGCCTTATGCCGATATAGAGAATGAATATGCCTGCCAGTTCTCTCTCGCGGAGACTTTGGAGAAACGGGAGCGGTGGCGTGAAGCGATTGTCGCCTACCTGCATGTTCAATACATCGACAAACCGAGCAAACTCAATTGGGTAATCACTGCCTATTATAACATCGGTCGCTGCTATGAAAAGCTGGGCGACAACGATCATGCGGTGGAATTTTATCGAATGATCGTAGAGAAAGAGGGATTGAGCAGTCCTTTTGGACGTAAAGCTCAGCAACAGATCGATCGGATTGTCGCCAAGTGATGACTTGCAATCATTTTATGAGAGGGAAGCTTTGATTATAGTTGAGGCACAAATAGAAATCGCCGCCCCTGCGGTTTTCGTCTGGGATGTATTGGTCGATTTTCCAAGTTATCCACATTGGAATCCCTATATCCGATCAATTGAAGGTTTACCGGATTTAGGCAGCAAAATTCAGATTAAAATTTCTCCTCCCGGAACCAAGCAGCATTTCTACTCACCAACCATCCTTGAATATCATCCACCCTCCCTGATGAGTTGGGAAACCAGATTGGCTTCTTTCAAAATGGCAAAGGTGAAACGCAGTTTCCACATTGAGAAGTTGGACAAAAACAACACATTATTTAAACAGCATTTATATGGGAGCGGCATTCTCATGCCACTTTACCGAAGTTTCCTCCAAGTCAATGTTTTCAAGGGATTGGAAGAGATGAACCTTGCTCTGAAGAAAGTTGCGGAATTCCGTTGGAACAATCGTAAAAAACAGGTTCAAGAATAAACGGTGAGCGGTTTCAGAAAAAGCTGCTCACCGTTTTTCGTATCCTAAAAGTCAAACGATTCAATCCCGCCAATCCAATCCCCTCAATAG
>CAZCRQ010000057.1:10165-12365 GCA_964501095.1 uncultured bacterium
CTCGGCTGACACTCCTCGGCTGACACAAATTTCATCAGATGCCCGCGGTTGACATGCTTATTTATTTTAGCATCATCACCTTTTGAGTAAAGCACTGATCCTTGAATTGGATTTGCAGGAAATAAACTCCGCTGACCAGCTCCGCGCCATTACGCTCGGCGGAGAAGATATACTTATGGTATCCCGCTTCATAAAGAACCGATTCACTGAACACTTTCTGCCCAAGGATGTTGAAGACCGTAAATACCAACTCGCCATTCTCAGGCAGGGAGAAGGGAACGGTGATCGTGGGATTGAACGGATTGGGATAGCCGGCTTGGACACTGAATTGCGTGGGCAAACCTGCATTGCGCAATGTAACCTGTGCATATCCTGCGCTTCCGAACACGGGTTTCATACCGACAATTTCCGTCGGCAGCACTGAACCACTCTTCGATTTCAGGACGATGCCAATCGCACTGCCCGCTTTGAATCCAATGACGCCATATTTCGGCGCTCCACCCCAGGCGATCACCGGAGTCTGATCACGGTCATCAAGATATACACCCTTGCCGACCAACAGCTCCCCGTCATACAGCTCAACCGTCGCTGGCTCCAGAGCTTTCAGGGATTCCTCAAGTTGGATCAACACCGGGTAGGGGAGTCCGGTTGGTTCCGGCGCATTCTCGACTTCCGGCATAATGCAGCGTTCTTTTAAATTACCGGTGGCAAGCGGCACTTCGCCCCCATAAACCAGCGTTACATCTTCCGAAGTCAGCACCATGTAACCTGCTCCGGGAGTCATCTCGCCCATCGTATTGATCAGATCGGGAATCCAGAGTTCGCCATCGTCGTTCAGGACAATCTCCAGAGCATCTTCAATCGACGCCAATGCAGCATCCACCTGCACATTGTAATCGAATGGATAACCAATCCAATTGTAACTGCCGGCGGTGATATGATACTCTATTCCAGGTTCGAGGGGATCGCCCATGATATGGAGTTCCTCAGGTTCTGTATTGAACAAACGGTAGGCTTCCGTAATCTCGATCTCCCCGATGGTGTTTACTATCCCTGGAATATAAATGCTTCCATCATCCTGATAGGCGATATCCAGAGACTCCAAGTCACCAAACAGCTCTTCGGCGTTGTTTCCGAAGCGAACCGGATCGAGGTACATGGAAATCAGTTCAAAGTAACGACGGTGCATGGGGATGAACTGATGACGCGGCGGACCGCCATGAACTGTCAGAGTAACCCAAACGATCTCAGTTTCCGGTTCCCACCAGCCTTCCTGAGCCGAGACTTCTATCATCGCTTCATAAGTTCCCGCGAAAAGAGAATCGGGCACCGCATCCACAACTAATTCCAGATCCATTGTTTGTTCGGGTTCGAGCACGCCCTCATTCGGCTCGAGAGTCAGCCAGCCGCCAAAACCGTTATCGTCCAGAGTGAAGCCGATCGCCATCCCAGCAGTCGGAGCCAGAGCGGCATTGTTGTAGCAAATCTCGGTTCCCGCGGTGCCAGCGTCATTCTCAATGCCAACCGTCATGCTATTGCGATCGACCGAGGGCCCAATCGAGAGATACTGCAGGATGATGTTGCCGCTCTCGAAACAAATGATCTCGCAGGAAACCTCGTAATTAAGATCGTTACCCATCGGGAATTGAATGATGTGATTGTATTCGGCGACGTATGCATTTTCGCCATTGACGACCATGGTTTGATAGTAGACAAAAGTTGGACCATAGCCGCAGTGCATGTCTCTCTGCCAGAACTGAATGGCGCCGTTGGGTGTGTTGACATTTGGGATGTTGTAATGACCCAATGTTGAGATGCCTGTGTTAAAACCGACAGAACCATTCCAGCCGAAGTACATCTGGGTTCTATTGACGCCATAGAAGGGGAAGGTGATTCCCATGGGGAATGGTCCGGAAACACCGTCATCTCCCATCCCGGGTATCAAAGTGCCGGTCCCGCTGATGTCCAACCATTCGAACTCAGGACCGTTGTTTTCCACGTTGTCGAAGAAGTAATATCCTCCGCCGTCAGGACCGCCAAAACGATCCAGCTCTCCACGATTTTGCCCCCCTGGATTTAATACTATCTGGGTTCCTTTTGCCAGGCGGTTTTCGACAATATGCTGACGAAGCTGTTGACGATCCGGGAAACGGGCGAGAAGTTCTTCCTCGATATAAGTGATGGTGGTGGAGAATTCGAG
>CAZCRQ010000058.1:0-12347 GCA_964501095.1 uncultured bacterium
ATATAACGCAAATATCTTTTGACTATACTCTTAAGAAACTTCGCTTTTAATGTATCTTCGGTAAAGATATATCCCAGACCGGTATAGGCATTGACTACGGAGATTCTGGGCATAAAACGGCTCGCCAGGGAACCATAGATCACCGGTCTAATTGCGATATGATGTACTATTTGGGGATGTTCTTGTCTATAGATTCTGACAACTTCAACCATCGCCAGCAGTGTACGAAAAGGATTGATGCTTTGTTTTGAGTATATATTCAGGGGAATCAGATGAAATCCCTCATTACGAATGGCGGTGGCATGTTCACTCACACGAGTGGCAACCACAACCTCATAGCCGGCATCACGAGCCGCACGTGCCAAGGGAAGCCGATGGGAGAGGAAAAACCAGTCATCTGCGACTAGATAGAGAATTTTCATGCGTTTTTTCCTGAAGCTGCAATTTCGGGATTTATTTTCGCATTAAAGGCTTGAATCTACATTGGCTCAGGAGATGATACAAGTCTGACACCCCAAGTATTTTTACGACAATTTGGCGGTAGTTATTGTGACAGTTTGTCATATCGTTGGTAAAGGAGGTTTTTCCACTAAAGCGGCGGAGATTACATATTATGTTTACTTCAATAAATACATGATGTTAGTTGCAACTCTCTTGATAATTGCGTCAATTGGCACACCCCTTGCTGAATTAAGAGTCAGAAATAACGTAGTACAAAAGTAGAATCAATTAAACCATTAGCAAAGGAGAAACAATCATGACACTGGTACGTTATAATCCGATTCGCAACCTGGAGTTGGCGAACAAGCGTTTCCATGAAATGCTGAACAGCTTTTTTGGAACTGAAGATGTCGATGATGAGTACGTACAACGAGTGTGGCTGCCCCGTTCCGACATCATTGAAGATGAGAAACATTACAAGGTTCTTTTAGACCTCCCTGGGATGAGCAAGGAAGATGTACAAATCACCTTGGAGGATGGCATTCTGACTATCAGCGGTGACCGGAAGAACGAATATGTTGAAAAGAAGGATTGCTGCCACTTGACAGAGCGTGCGTACGGCAAATTCACCCGTCGGTTCAACCTGCATAACAGCATCGAGGTGGATAAGATCGACGCCTCCTTCTCCAACGGGGTTCTTACCATAACTCTTCCGAAGGTGGAAGCGGTTCTTCCTCGGAAGATTGAAATAAAAGCTGGCAAATAAACAGCTACCCCCCTGTTTATCCCAGCCGGAAACGCCCACTGACCAGTGGGCGTTTTTCTTAATGTGAGAAAAAATCCTGTATCTTTTTCACTTCATCAGCATCACCTTCTGAACTCGTGTCTCACTCTGATATTCAATCTGCAGGAAGTAAATTCCGCTAACCAGATTCAATCCCATTTCTTCCACATTGAAAACAAAATGATGGTTCCCTGCCTGGAAATTCCGGCTGGCATGATAGACCTGTTGTCCGAGGAGATTGAACACCGTGAAATTGACCTCATCCTCCGATGGCAAGGCGAAAGGTACGGTAACTGTGGGATTGAAAGGATTTGGGTAGGCGACATCGACACGGAACTCAACCGGCAGTGTTATTTCCTGGAGCGGCAGCGTAATCTCCAAGTATGGCGCTTCGCCGAAATGAGCGGATTTGTCGATCGCCAACAGAGTCCCATCCGCCGCCAGTACCTTGATCGTTATAAGGTCGCCCGGAGTGAAGCCGGGCAAATTATGCTCTGGGGAACCCTGCCAGGCGATCACCGGAATCGGATTGGCGATATTCACGATGCCGGCTTTTCCCACCAGCAATTCCCCATCGAACAGCTCAACCACGGAAGGTGCAGAGAAGGTGGAAGTCGCCGACGGGCGGTTGGTGAGTGTAATCAGCACCGCATAAGGCAAACCGGTCGGCTCCGGAGCGCCTTCAACCGGCAGTGGAGGTTCCCAAGTGATTGGTTCAGCCAATGGCGCCTTCGGCAGTTGAGTGTTGTAGGTGAAAGTAAGATCGGTGTCGACAAAGGTGTAATACCCCTCGCCAGGAGTTAAAAATCCGAGGGTATTCACCATTCCGGGAATCCAGAGACGCCCATCATCGTTCATGATAATCTCCAGCTCTTCCTCAATCTCCTGCAAGGCGCTCTCCACCGGCAATTGGTACGATAAGGGATAACCCGCCCAGTTCCAACGTCCGGCTGCCAATGTAATCACAAGCCCTTCATCCAGGAGAACACCCTCAAGATTCAGCATCGAATTTGCATTGCAGTATAATTGGTAACCCTGAGAAAAATCGACATCTCCGATACTATTGATAATCCCAGGGCGATAGATATGCCCATTATTCTGATAGACAACGGTAAGATTCTGGATGTCCCCGAACACATCCTCGGCATCGATCGACTCCGGCTCTACATACAGAGAAATCAACTCATAGCGATTCCCTCTCAAGGGAAGATGCATTTCTCCAGGAAAGAAGAGAGGTTCACCCCAAACGGTTAGAACATCAGGAAGTTGGGTGAGTATCCTGTAGGTCATTAAAGGATCGACATTGCCTATTGTATTTATACCAAGAATAGGCATATAGATTCTTCCATTTGGAGCATAAACTGTAGAAAGATGATCCATAGTCGCGAAAACCGCGGCAGCGTTGGAATTCACGGGAATCATGTTTAAAGTGAACGGTGTAATCAGATTTGCGGGAAAGGTCCATTGGCGGGCAAAGGTTGCCGACGCCTGGAGATCGAAATGATGAAATGGCTCCTGAGAGAAGACTCCAAACGAATTCCCATTAAGATCGTCATAAGCGTCGTAATCGGCATCTGCCAGATACTCTTCATTTGGTTCATGTCGCCAAATCCGGAACATGATCGGATGATCGGTCAAATAGCCGGGAAGCTCTTCATTTACAGAGGGATAGGTGGAGATAGTCAGCGGAAGTTCCACACCGATCACCCCTGCTCCTACACACAGATTACCGTCAAACACCCCAACCTCGTCTCCAGGAGTCAACCGCACATCATCAAATATCGCTGTTTCTACTATGCACAAATTACCCATCTCCTCGTGAGGCTCAACTGGTACAAAGTGCACCTGGGCATTAACCAGTACAGTCCCCAATAGGAGAATCGCTAAACTAATCGTAACTTTTTTCATGTTGAATCTCCTTTAAAAGAACAAAATTCCAGGATATTAATGATTTATATGATGAACAAGATATCTCATTTCCCTCGTTCATATCCTGCTAATTCTGTGAATCCTCACATTCAAGGCGTATCAGAATAAGGGTGTTATTCCCGCTTTCGCGGGAATGACACCGCCAGTATGTTTTTCCATTCTCGGACAGCCTGTTCCGTGGGAATGATGCGCTTAATAATCCTGAACGACAACGTGTCAGAGCTGCTTGGCTTTAAAAATACAGGATGAAAATGATATTAACGATAAAAGGAGAAATCATTCCTATCTTTAATATCCTGTCCATCCTGTATTTTTCACTTCATCAGCATCACCTTCTGAATATGATTTTCCCCTTGATATTGAACCTGCAGGAAGTAAATTCCGCTAACCAGATTCAATCCCATTTCTTCCACATTGAAAACAAAATGATGGTTCCCTGCCTGGAAATTCCGGCTGGCATGATAGACCTGTTGTCCGAGGAGATTGAACACCGTGAAATTGACCTCATCCTCCGATGGCAAGGCGAAAGGTACGGTAACTGTGGGATTGAAAGGATTTGGGTAGGCGACATCGACACGGAACTCAACCGGTCGGAACGATTTCTGGAGTTCCAGAGTTATTTCCGCATAAGGTGCTTCACCGAAACGCACAGATTGATTGGTGGCGAGCAGTGTACCATCGGCAGATTGAACGTTGATGGTCATGCGGTTGCCAGGAATAAATCCGGGAAGATCATGCTCGGGTGAACCTTGCCAGACGATGACCGGGGTCAGGTCGTGATCATTCAGCGCCACCGCTTTGCCGACCAGCCGCGCCTCATCGTAAATCTCAACCGTTGCTGGATTTTGTGCGAGCAGGTCCTTGGTCATTCTCACCAAGACAGCATACGGCAAACCGGTAGGCACTGGGGAACCTGCAACTTCTATGATATCCCAAACCTCATCATCATTCACCGTTTTGGGACCAATGTCGGTGAAAGTGAAGGTCACAGTGCGATTAGCGAATACGTAGTATCCCTCTTCTGGTCTCATATTACCGAGGGTGTTAACCAAGCCCGGGATCCATAATTCACCAGCTTCATTTTGAATTATTACAATTGCGTCAGTTATCTCGGATAATGCTATAACGACCGGAACTTCATGATCGAATGGAAATCCGAGCCAATTCCAGCGATTTCCAAACTGAGTGTATTGGGTCAGTGGATCTAATCTGGTTCCTTCAAATATCCAGATATCAGCAATCCTGGAGAAAAGCTGGTAGGCTTGCCGTACATCAACATTACCGATAGTATCAATGAGATTGGGGATATAAATTCTACCATTGTCTTGATAGGCAATCGTCAGATTCTCTAATGAGGCAAAAACCCAGGATGGATTAAGCTGAAGTGGTATAATGTTGAATGAAACCATATCGAATATATGCCCTTGAATCGGAGTAGCTTGGATGAGAATTATTCTCCCTGCCAAATTGACCTCCGAATAAACATCATCGCCGAACGCGCCCTCTCCGTGCCCGTTGAGGTACTCTGCTTCCGCTTCAACTTCCATCTCTTGCGCGCTGCTCCAGAGGCGATAGAGAATCGGGTGTCCGTCGACAAATCCCGGCATTTCCATCTCTGCTTGCCAGGTATAAATCAGCAGGGGCCAATCCATGAGACCGACCATCATCGCCCCGACACAGAGATCGCCGTCGAAAATTCCGATCTCATCACCGGGAATCATCAGGTCGCCATCTATAGTTGCCTCATTGACCACAATGGCGTACGGTACTTCTGTGGGCTCCACAGGATCGAAATGATCCCAAGCAGCGATCACCTGTCCCACCAACTCCACGACAACCTCCGGTTCATCGGGATCATCGCTGAAAATGGTCAGGGTTCCCTGTTCCTCGCCGACCTCCGGCGGAGCAGAAAATTCGACATCGAGCTGGATAGCATCACCCGGTTCGAGGAGAAGATTCTCGACTTCGGTCACGGAAAAGGGTCCAATCGAGGTTCCGGCGGAAAACAGGGTGAGGTTGCCATCACCGACATTACTGACCATCACCGGCAGATTGGCGGTGTGCATGCCCAAAACCTCGCCAAAATCCAACAGCAACGGCTCGACTACAATGTCCGGCTGGATATTCTGAGTGACAGCAGCAAGGATGACTTCGGCGAACATTCCATCTCTAAAGGTACCGTTACCAATGATATAATCCGCATTCGCTTCATACTCGATGGCGGCGCTGGCATCCCATAAACGGTATAAGATTGGATGCCCGATGGTAAAGCCTGGCAATCCATTGTGAATATCCTGCCAAGCCGCTATTATCAATGGGAATCGATTCTGCACCACCCCTGCACCGACACAGAGATTCCCATCGAATACACCGATCTCGTCTCCGGTGATCATCGGTAGATGGTCAATAGTAGCGTCATCAACAATTATTGCCCACCCTAAGCCGGTTTCTACGGGGTGAAAATGCACCTGAGCACTGGCAAGAGTCCCCAGGCACAAGAAAATCGCAGCGCTAAGCATTATTCGTTTCATCTTCATCTCCTTAGTAGCTTTGAGTCCTGTGTCTTCGTGCCTTGGCGGTTAGAGGATTTTATGGTGAGGTATATTAGAAAACCTTCACCACAAAGACTCCAAAACAAAAAGGTTATTTTTAGTATCTTCGTGGTTAGATGGGTTTTTCGCATTTTACAGCGCACTCCCATTTTTTTATTGTAATTCATTTCCCTCCCTTCTCCAAGAGCTATAGTGAAAATAATAAAAATTTTCCGAAGAACTCGAAATCCATCTGCGAGAATCATAAGGAGCAAGTTGGATGTTGAATGATCGAGTGAGTCAACCGGAGGCTTGACTTTATCACGAAGATGAGCGACACTATAGCCCGTTTTGCCAGTTGATAAAAAAGCTTCTAGGATCATCAGGGATAAAATGATGCATGTAGTATCGGTAGTTGGCGCGCGTCCGAATTTTGTGAAAATCGCCCCGATCTCTTGGGAGATGGCGAGATTAAGAAATATTCGTCATACGGTCATCCATACTGGGCAGCATTTTGATCGGGAGATGTCGGAATCGTTCTTCAAGGTGCTGGAGATTCCGAAGGTCGACATCAATCTTAATGTTGGGACGGGAACTCATGGTGTACAGACAGGCACAATCATGGTACGACTTGAACCGGTGCTGGAAGAGTTGCGTCCGGATTGGGTGTTGACAGTGGGCGATGTTAATTCTACTGCGGCGGCGGCGCTAGTGGCGGTAAAACTGGGGCTGAGAACTGTACATGTAGAAGCGGGATTGCGTTCCTTCGACCGTACGATGCCCGAAGAAATCAATCGTCTTATCACCGATGCGATCAGCGACCTGCTGATGGTCACCGAACAATCCGGTCTGGAGAACCTGGCGCGTGAAGGTGTCAGTAGTGATAAAGTGCGGTTTGTCGGCAATGTGATGATCGACAGCCTGGTACGGACATTACCGAAAGCGCGAGAGGCAAAGGCGTGGGAGCGATTCGGATTTACGCCTGGGGAGTACCTGCTGGTGACCCTCCATCGCCCCTCCAACGTGGATCGGGAAGAGATTTTGACAGAGTTGATGGAGGCTTTGAAGGGAATGGCGGCGCAATGTCCGCTGCTCTTTCCGGTGCACCCAAGAACCAAGGGTAACTTGGAAAAATTCGGTCTGTTCGATTCGCTGGATTCGTCTCTGGGAGTCAGGCTGACCGAACCGCTCGATTATTTTACATTCATCTCATTGGTCACCGCGGCGCGAGCGTTGCTCACCGATTCCGGCGGCATCCAAGAGGAGACAACTTATCTTGGCATTCCCTGTCTTACTTTACGTCCGAACACCGAACGTCCGGTGACCATCGAACTGGGGACAAATGAACTCATCCCACCGACGAAAAAGTCCCTGCTCGAAGCGTTCCAGCGTCTGGAATCGGGAAGATGGAAAAAGGGGAAGATTCCGCCACTCTGGGATGGCAAGACGGCGGGACGGATTGTCAATGCCTTATTGCAAATCTAAAACACCGCGTAGATAAATGGTGCAATTGCTGAACCTTGAGTCAGAACGATCAACAGACTTAGAAGTAGGAGAAAGATTATAATTGGTGTCAGCCACCATTTCTTTCGCACCTTTAAAAAATCCCAAATCATGCCTAGTTTAGATGGCATTTACTATTCCTTTTCTTTATTGTAAAAGATAAAACTACTTCTTCTCACCACCAAGGCACCAAAACACCCAGACACAAAGGTTCTTTATTAATATGGTCTATCCGGGCGACTGGCAGGACCTTTTGGATCACTGGGAATCCAATAAGAACTCATCTTTTTGTCGAATTTCATTTGCAGCAGGTCTTTCCCCAACAGTCGCAACAACAATCCCAACGGGGTGATAATAAGAAAAAAAGTTAATGTTACAAGAACATGCGTAACCACAATGCCCAAATAATATGCGAATTTCATCCAGATAAATTCAATCGGTTGCAGAATTTTGGGAAAGATCAGTCCACAGATCAGAAATAGTGCCGCACTGGCTTCCAGATATATCCAAGCAGCCTTGCCGCGCCAGAGAAACAACGCTCCGAGAATCGCAAAAGCGATCCCGATCGTAATTCCGAATTTTCTAAGCTCTGCATTTGACTTTATTCTAATCCAATTCATATAACTTCCGCCAATCGCGCTTATCTTTTAGTTCCGGCTGCTCTTCTTTCAAGAGAATAAGATCCTGCAAAACAAGCACATCCATTTCCGTGCGCATGAAACAGAGATAGGCATCCTGGGGAGTGCAGACAATCGGCTCGCCGCGGACATTGAAGCTGGTGTTGATTATCACCCCATAACCGGTCTTTTCCTTGAACTTGCGAATCAATTCATGATACTGAGGGTGATCCGAACGATTTACAGTTTGGATGCGTGCGGAATAATCGATATGGGTTACGCCGGGAATATCGGATCGTGGAATATGCAATTTTTCAATGCCAAACAATTTTTTTTGGTCTTCCGTCATCTCCTGGCGCCGATTTTGTTTTACTGGGGCGACCAACAACATGTACGGACTTTCACGATCCAGTTCAAAATAATCGTTCACATCCTCCGCCAGGCAGGAGGGTGCAAAGGGTCGAAACGACTCCCGATACTTGATCTTCAGGTTCATCTTACTCTGCATCTTCGGGCTGCGGGCGTCCCCGAGGATCGAACGGCTGCCCAGGGCGCGGGGACCAAATTCCATACGCCCATTGAACCAGCCGACCACTTTTTCCTCTGTCAGGAAAGCAACCGTACGGTCAATCATTTCCCTTGTAGTGTAACGATGATAGGGATATTTTTCCTTCTGCAGCCAAGTTTCAATTTCATCGGAAGTCCAGGCGGGACCGAGATAGGAGCCTTTTTGGAAGTCGCGTCCATTTTCCAATAAAGCCCGCGGATTATCCAAATAATGATACCAGGTGAATAAAGCGGCTCCGATGGCTCCTCCAGCGTCCCCAGCCGCTGGTTGTATCCAAATATCGTCAAAAATACCTTCACGTAAAATTATCCCATTACCCACACAATTCAACGCCACTCCGCCCGCCAGACAGAGATAACGCTCGCCGGTTTCTTTCCCGACATGTCGTGCCATTCGCAGCATCACCTCCTCGGTGATATCCTGAATTGAACGCGCTAAATCCATCTCCTTTTGGGTTAATTTCGATTCACGCTGGCGGGGGGGACCGCCGAATAACTTGTGCAACTTCTCCGAAGTCATGGTCAATCCCTGGCAGTAGTTGAAATACTTCATGTTAAGACGAAAACTGCCGTCCTGACGTAAATCCATGATATTATCAAGAATAGTATGCACATATTTAGGTTCACCATAAGGCGCCAAACCCATCACCTTATATTCGCCGGAGTTGACCTTAAAACCAGTATAATAAGTAAATGCTGTATATAATAAACCAAGACTATGGGGGAAGTGCATCTCATACTTGATTTCTACCTTGTTATCATGCCCGATTCCCCAGGAAGCGGTCGCCCATTCACCGACACCGTCCATGGTGAGCAGCGCCGCCCGTTTGAAAGGACTGGGCAAAAATGCGGACGCCAGGTGGGATTGATGATGTTCAGGATGAATGATTTCACCGGTGTACCCGGGGAGCTTCTTCTTGATCAAGTCTGCCATCCACAGCTTTTCTTTCAGCCACAATGGCATGGCTTTCAGGAAAGAGGCAATGCCACGGGGGGCGAATGCTAAATAAGTATCCAGCAATCTTTCAAACTTGATCCAAGGTTTGTCATAAAAAGCTACATAGGCGAGCTGCTCCGGGGTGATTCCACCTTCTTTTAAGCAGTACTTTATGGCGTGATCGGGAAAGCGGTGGTCATGCTTAACACGTGAGAATCGCTCCTCCTGCGCCGCAGCGATAATCTCCCCATCCCGTACCAGGCAGGCGGCGGAATCGTGGTAAAAAGCGGATATTCCGAGGATGGTCATTCAATCGAATTCCTCACTCTAAAGAAGAGTTTTGCGGTTCTTACTCGTTCCCTGGAACATGTGAACGAGAAACCAGACAAAATAGCAGAAATCTTACAGATATACAACTTTCGCTTTACCCTTCTCGGCAATCTCGCGCAGTATATTTCTGGTATCGAAGATCAGATGAGCATGATTCAAAACAAGATTATAATCTACCATACGCTTATGTCCGGTGACAATGATCACCAGATCCTGCTCTTTGAGAAGTCCGGGGGACAACACGGAGGAGCGCTCTAAACCGTGTTGCAGGCGAACCTGCGGGCAATAGGGATCATGGTAGCTGACAATCCCGCCTCGTCGCACGAGGAGGTTGAAAATATCCAACGCGGGCGATTCACGAAGATCGTCAATATCATTTTTATAAGACATCCCCAGAATGAGAATTTTCGCTCCATTCACCGGTTTTCTCTCGTTATTAAGGAGTGCGGCGGCGCGGTTGACCACCCAGATCGGCATTCCGGTATTCACTTCGGTCGCCAGTTCGATAAAACGGGTTTTGTAGGCGAGAGTGCGCATCTTCCAGGCGAGATAGCTGGGATCGACCGGAATGCAATGCCCGCCCAACCCGGGTCCGGGATTGAACCGCATGAATCCGAACGGTTTGCTGCTGGCAGCGTCGAGAATCTCCCAAACATCCACTTTTAACAGATCGCAGATGATCGCCAGTTCATTCACTAGCCCGATGTTGATGGCGCGAAAAGTATTTTCATAAAGTTTTACCATTTCTGCGGTTGTTGTCGAGGAAACAGGCACTACAGTATCAACAAGCTGACGATAGAAATCCGTCGCGATTTCAGTGCAAGCTGGAGTAACTCCGCCCACAACTTTGGGCGTATTTTTAGGTCCATAAGTGGGATTGCCCGGGTCGATCCGTTCCGGGCTGAATCCGACAAACACCTCCTCGCCGACTTTGAAGCCTTTTTCTTGAATCGCCGGTACAAACAGTTCCTCAGTCGTGCCTGGGTAAGTGGTGCTTTCGAGCGCGATCAACATGCCGGCATGAAGATGGGGCTTGATCGACTCCAGGACGGAGACGACGAAGCTCATGTCCGGATCGCCGGTCTTGTTCAGGGGCGTGGGGACAGTGATCATGACCACGTCCAGCTCCTTGGCGACCTGGTAATCCGTAGCGCCGCGAAGTCTACCTTTTTCCACCAACGGTTTTACCTCGGCGGACGACACATCCTGGATATAGCTTTCGCCTCGGTTGATCTTCTGTACCCTAACCGGATCGACATCTACACCTGTAACTGTGAATCCCTGACTTGCCGCCAGATAAGCCATCGGATAGCCGACATACCCCATCCCCATGATCCCCACCCGCGCCTTGCGGTCACGTATCAGTGCACCCAGTGTATCTTTATATGATGACATAAACATAAACCTCGAAGAGAAGAATTAGTCGGTAAGTGTACTTCGTTTTTCAAATAGAGTCAAGAGAAGCGGGGTAACTTTTATCCGGAGTGCTGATTGAATGACGCTTATAGCTGTGAGGCTAAAAATCCACCAATAACAGCAAGAATCGGCTTTAATTTTTTCTGAATCGGATCCACCTCAACACCAAAGTTCTCTAGAGCTGTAGCGCCTAGCAGAAATAATGATCCCTTTGGCGCGAAAACCACTGGACAGATAATACCGTCTTCCAAACCTTCTATCTGAAAGTTACAAAAACCGAGCAGTCTGGTATCCTGACGGCCGTCAGCAAGAATCAGATTTCGCTTTGTGGCAGCTTCTACACCAATACGTTCAAGGTAATCTTCTGGAATAAAGGAATATAGAGCCCCAGTATCCACCCAAAATTCCTCATCGAAAAACCGCTCGGTATCCTTGCAATTGGAGATTCTTACCTTTTTTTTAAACATTCCCATTTTTATTCTCCAGACGACAGTTATTCTATCATGTTTTAGGCGTCAGGCATCAGGTTTCAGGCGTCAGGCGTCAGGTGTAACATATATGGATTTCTATAGTTCAAATTAAGGATTATATACAGCTAATCGCAAATTCAAATTAAGGAATTGATGTCAGAGATCAGACCTCAAGATTCAGGAGTCAGGCATTGGGTGACGAAATTCACTATGGAGTTCAATAGGCTGTGGCGCTCTTAGGAGGAATTTAGTATTTTCAGTTGGAGCTTATACATAGGCTCAGAGCAGAATAAACGAGCTAAATTATCCTGCAACTTGTAGTGCATGTCAGTTGATTTTATGGGATATATCCCAGCTCATGTGCGTATTATTTGTCCGCTTAAGCGGGTTGATCTGCAGCACCCGCCTTCAGGCGGGGTGGTAAGGATAACATAGTCAGATGTTTTAATGGGATATATCCCAGCTCAAGCGAGTAATAATTGCCCGCTTCAGCGTGCTGGTATGTAGCACTCGCCTTCAGGTGGCGTGGTAAGGACAACCTGTTGTAGAAGCGCGCTTTAGCGTGTCTTCTCGGACATTTTAGATTGATTATTCATTAAGCTGAAGCACACCCCAAGCACGCTGAAGCGTGCTCTGGATATTGTATCCCGAATCCTCCACCCTTGCTAAAGCAAGGTGCTACAGAACAGCCCGCTGAAGCGGGCAAGCTGGCAGCTCATCGAGGGGTAGCGTAAGCCTCCGTGCTTGCGTTGCAGCAGGCAGCTCATCGAGGGGTAGCGTAAGCCTCCGTGCTTGCGTTGCAGCGGGCAGCTCATCGAGGGG
>CAZCRQ010000059.1:0-7948 GCA_964501095.1 uncultured bacterium
CCCCACCCCTCATCAGGTGAGATCAAGGTTTGGATCAGCTTCTTGATCGAGGGGATCACCGCCTCGAAGGTTTAGGTATTTTGCGCCAAGATAGGCAACAATCGCTCCGTTGTCGGTGCAATTAGCAATAGATGGGATGTGGAGTTCAATGCCATATTGTGTAGCTAGAGATGCAGCTTCTATCCGGAGCAAAGTATTCGCCGCTACACCTCCGGAAAGAATCAGGCTTTTGTAATCACCCCGGGTAAGAGCGCAAGTGAGGGTGCGCGTGATCTGGGTAACGACCGCCAATTGAAAAGAGGCCGCAAAATCGCTTTGCCAATCATCTCTGCGAGCATCTCTTTTTAACTGCTCGAAGAGACGAAGAGCAGCGGTTTTCAATCCACTGAAACTGAAATCAAGGGGATTTTTTGTTTCGGCAATCGGCAAAGGGAAGCGTTTGGGATTGCCTTGAATCGCCCGAAGGTTCAGTTCGGCTCCAGCCGGGTAAGGGATACCTAATAATCCTCCGATTTTATCGAAAGCTTCCCCAGCGGCGTCATCAAGAGTTCCTCCGAGAAACCGGTAGCGCCCGAATTTCTCCACTTGAATTAACTCAGTATGTCCGCCGCTGACCAGCAAAGCGAGAGCGGGAAGTGAAACAACCTGCCCCTCGATTCCCACCGCCCAGAGATGCGCCTCCAGATGATTGATTCCACAGTAGGGGATATCCAATGCAACCGCCAGCCCCTTGGCGTAACTAACTCCGACCAATAAGGCGCCGATCAATCCCGGTCCACGTGTCGCCGCCACACCATCGAGTTGTTGAAATATCCAGCCTTGCTTGTTTAATATCTCGTTCACCATCTTCGCCAGCGTACGTTGATGTAAGCGGGACGCTAGTTCGGGTACTACTCCTCCCCATTCTGCATGAACCTGTTGCGTAGCCACAAGGGCGGATACCACCTTGCCCTCTTCAACCAAAGCAACTCCCGTCTCATCACAGGAAGTCTCGATTCCCAGGATCCGACGATAATTCATTATTTGAGTCCATAGGTGTCCATTCGTAGTTCGTTATTCATTATCTTACTTCCAATCGAATTCGCACTCGCTGGGGTTCATAACGGAGGAGTTCGACATCTTTTGGTGTCACGATATCCACCGGGTAATTCCGTTGGTTCTGTTTCCAATCCGATAAGGAGACCGTGGCTTTAACTGAATCGACGGTCAAAGAGGCGAGCAAATTTGCCGAACCGCGCAGCCAAACATCCACCACCGAAGGCTCCATCACTGCCATTCGTCCACTGGGGGTCTTCTCGGCGTTTATGGGTACTCTCTTCAACGTTCGCTCGGCAATTTTATCAATTGTAAATGAGATGTTCGCTTTTGCGGGCTCCATTGTGATCCATTTCGGATGGGGATTCATCAGGTTGATTTTTTCACTTATGCTCTTACTCGCATTGAGATAAATCCGTTCCTCAGTTTCGATACACTGGATGCTGCGGACTCGGCTTCTCGGACCGGTGATGATGACACTGTCCGGCTGAATTTTTACCAGTCCCACTCGAGTATGTCCTGATTGAGGTCGAAGATCTATCTTGGCAGTGATCGGAACTACTGAATTTTCTATATCTTCCAAAAGAACCTTCACCGTATCGCTTTCGGTAAATGATTCTGGAATGACATGAACGCCTGACGGAAGAATAATAAAACTCAATTGAAGTGGATAGTCATAAAAATAATTGATTGTATGAAGATCCAATTCCAGATAAGGGTGGGATAAATACTTGATGACCTGTAAATCCTTTCCCATGCCGGAAAATCGAACTTTTACCGTTTTTGGAATTTCCGAGACAATGATCTTACCGGGTTTTAATTTAGTCAACTGTATTGGGACATCGATAACTGTTTCATAAGTTTGGATATGCACAACGAAAAACCAGAGCAGGAAAGCCAAGAAAAATACCGAGATTTTGATTTTCCAATTATGTAAAAAACGTTTCAGCAGTTTACGCATGAAAAACCTCGATTGTCATTTAGTCGTTTCCGAGTTACGTAAATGATCGTTCTGATGATGTTACGCTCATCTAACGGTGATAAACAAATCCAGGGCTCGGAGAGCTTTGCGGACTTTTTCCGAGAAGAAGAGAGTTAGAACATAATTATTTTATTCCCTCTCAAATGTGGTGTCAGCCGAGGACGGCTGACACCACCGGAGATTTTCCTGTGAGGATAAACAGGTGTTGATTGGTGTATCATGCTGAAATATATTGTTGGTTCATATCGCTTTGGAATCGTTCACGATTATTCATTACTATTGCTATAGAACTATAACAGGCTCGTAAATGAGCGTTATAAGGTAAAAAGGAGTGTCGCATGAGACGTGTTAGCTTTAGTGTTCTGGCGTTGCTGATGCTTGTTGGAGCGGTCTTCGCACAGGAACACTTCACCCCGGTGGAGCCAACTGGCCAACCATATTCGATTATCATAAGCGATGTCACGCTTAATGGGAACGCGATGGATGTTGGCGATGAAATAGGTACTTTCGATGCCGATTTGTGTGTGGGCGCGGCGGTAGTAGACGGAAATTGGCCCTTGCCTCTGATCGCCTGGCGTGGTGATCCCGCTTATCAATTACCCGGATATACGACTGGACATACAATTCTCTATGTCCTTTGGGATTCCAGCGCCGACCTGGAGTATGAAGCTGAAGCTGTTTATGCTATCGGGAACGGAACCTTTGGTTATGGTCCCTACTCCCAGGTTTCTTTGTCCGCAGGTGAAGTTCCCCCTCAGGAGCCGGATATTGAGGTTACCCCGACAGAATTGGCATTTGGTAACGTACTCCTGGGCACTGCCCCGACAATGGACATCACCGTCAGTAATGTTGGTGAGGCGGATTTAACAGTAACTGCAACCTTGACCGGTGATGGTTTTACCGCTGGCGATTTTACTGATGTCACCATCCCTGCCGGAGCAAACGAGGTCTTGACTGTTACCTTTACTCCAATAGCGGCGCAGGACTATACAGGCTCTGTCACCTTCGACAGCAATGATCCTGATGAAGCGCAGGTCATTGTCCAGCTACGCGGTACAGGTAGGGAAGAAGGGGAAGAGCATTATCCCTATCTCCCGGTCGAGCCAACCGGTCATCCCTACGCCATCATTGTCGATGAAGCGATGATTTATGGTGAAATGATGGTTGCGGATGACGAGATTGGCATTTTCGATGGCGAACTCTGTGTTGGAGCCGGTGTAGTGGGAGAATGGCCTCTGGCGCTGACCGCCTGGCAGGGAGATGAAGCCATGGGACTGCCTGGATTTGTCACTGGCAATCCGATCACTTACTACGTCTGGGATGCCGATGCGGAGAGGGAATACCTTGCGCAAGCGACATATTTATATGGCAACGGGAATGGCACTTTCGGATTCGGACCTTATTCCGAAGTCGCCTTAGCTGTGGGTGAAGCGCCGCCGGAGGAACCAGATATCAATGTTAGTCCGACCGCACTGGCGTTCGGGAATATCGTCATCGGCAATGTCGCCATGATGGACCTCACTATCAGCAATCTCGGTACCGCGAACCTGACTGTCACTACAGAGACTGTTGGCGATGGCTTCACGGCTGTCGATCTTGCGAATTACATTGTTGCCCCCGGTGGGAATGTTGTCCTCACCGTCTCGTTTACTCCGACCGCAGTGCAAAATTATACCGGCGCTGTCACTGTCGGAAGTGACGATCCGGACGAGCCCCTGATTGTGGTTGATTTAAGCGGAGCCGGGATTGAAGGCGGAGAGTATCATTATCCTTATATCCCAGTCGATCCCACCGGACGTCCTTATGCGATCATTGTCGATGAAGCCTCGATCGCTGGTGAAATGATGGTTGCTGGTGATGAGATCGGTGTTTTTGACGGTGATTTATGTGTCGGTGCGGAAGTTATTGGGGAATGGCCCCTCTCAATCACCGCTTGGCAGGGCGATCCCGCCATGCAACTACCCGGATTCGTCCTCGGTAATCCCATTATCTATTACTTATGGGATGACAGCGCACAGTTGGAATACCAAGCCCACGCGACTTATGTGATTGGCAATGGAACTTTCGGATTCGGACCCTATTCCGAGATCACTCTGGAAACCGGAATAGCTGCCGAGCGGGATATCGAAGTTACTCCCACGGCACTTTCTTATGGAAATGTAATCGTGGGTGAGGATGCTACGTTGGAGCTGTCCATTTTCAACCTCGGGGGAATGGATCTGACAGTTACCTCAGCATCCGTAACAGGAGCCGATGCGAATGCATTCGCCCTTCCCGTCGAATTTGATCCCCCGGTCGTGATTACTCCCCATACGATGATCCGTGTCCTGGTCACCTTTTCCCCTGATGCAGTACGAGATTTTGCGGCGGAATTATCTATCATGAGTGATGATCCGGACGAACCGGAAGTGCTGGTCGCCTTGGATGGCGCAGGGATCGAGGAAGTGGAGGATCATTATCCTTACAATCCTGTGCCGCCGACGGGAATCTTCTATGCCGTCGTAGTTGATGAAGCCTCAATCGATGGTCAAATTCTGGTGCCAGGTGATGAGATCGGGATTTTCGATGGCGATCTTTGCGTGGGTGCGGAAGTTGTCACCGGCGAATGGGTATTGCCGATGATCGCCTGGCAGGGAGACCCCGCTCATGAAATTCCCGGTTATGTTATCGGCAATCCCATCATCTTCTATATGTGGGATTCCAGCGCCCAACAGGAATACTTGGCGGAAGCGACATACATCAACGGACATGGCAATGGGACCTTCGGTTTCGGTCCTTATGCGGAAGTGGTCTTGACCACTGGTCCTCCGACCATGCAAGACATTCAGGTCATCCCCACGGAACTGGCTTATGGAGATGTAGACCTCGGAACAACCGAGGTGATGACCCTGACCATTGCCAACCGCGGTGGAATGGAGTTGACGCTTAACTCGTTCGAGATAACAGGTCCGGGAGCGGATGGATTCGCCGTGGAACCGCTTAATCTCCCCGTGGTTATGGGTGGTCATACAATCATTACTGTGGATGTCTCTTTCTCTCCAACCGTGGTCATGCATTATGAAGCCGTGTTGGAGATTGCTAGTGACGATCCCGATGAACCGGTGGTTACAGTAGCCTTGAACGGGAATGGACTTGAACCTGTTGAACAGCACTACCCGTACATTTCGGTTGAACCCACCGGACGTCCTTACGCCATCCTGGTAATGGATGCTCAGATCAATGGAAACACGCTTATTCCAGTGGATGAGATTGGTATCTTCGATGGCGATCTCTGTGTCGGTGCGGCGGTTGTTTCCGGTGAATGGCCCCTGCCGATTAACGTTTGGCAGGGAGATGAAGCACAGCAATTGCCCGGTTTCGTTATTGGTCACCCGATTTCCTACTATCTCTGGGATGAAAGCGCAGCGCGTGAATATATCGCCCAGGCTGAATACTCGATTGGAAACGGTACCTTCGGTTATGGTCCTTTCTCGCAGGTTACTTTGATTGCAGGATTGCCCACAGAACAAGATATAAATATAGAACCGACAGACCTGTCCTTTGGGAATGTTGTCATCGAGCATACCGCAACTCTGCCTTTCACCATTTCCAATCTTGGCGGGATGGATTTAACGGTTTCCGCGGTTGAAATCCAGGGACCCGGTGCGGACGCATTTTCCTACCTGCTTGATTTACCCCTGATCATCGGAGGGCATGATGCTGTCACCGTCGATGTGATTTTCGCCCCAACTGAACTGATGCGTTACACTGCCACAATTCAAGTGGAAAGTGATGATCCGGATGAACCGCAGGTGACAATTGATTTAACGGGCACTGGCGTTGAAGCTGGTGGAGTGCATTATCCCTACGATCCTGTACCACCAACAGGCAGACCTTATGCAATTATTGTCGAAGAAGCGACTATTCATGGTATATCATTGGTTGCCGGAGATGAGATTGGCGTTTTTGACGGTGATTTATGTGTAGGCGCTGAAGTCGTTACTGGACAATGGATGTTGCCGGTCACAGCTTGGCAGGGCGATCCCGCGCAAGGACTGCCCGGTTTCGTCCCTGGTAATCTGATCTCTTATTTCATGTGGGATGCCAGTGCTCAGCAGGAATATCAAGCCATCGCTGATTATACTACTGGGAACGGAACCTTTGGATTCGGTCCCTTTTCCCAAGTAAGACTCTCAACAGAACCAATTGCGGGACCCAACATCCTTGTTACACCGACCACTCTAGACTTTGGCGACGTCTTTGTGGGAACGACTTCTCAACTCAACGTGACGATTTTCAACACCGGCACCGCCGATTTAATTGTCACCACGGTTACTGAAGGAGAAGGATTCACTTCTCCGCCATTGAACAACGTGACCATCACACCCGGTTCCCAGGAAATTCTCACCGTTACCTTCGCCCCCCTGGCGGTGCAGGTTTATCAAGGCGCCCTTGCCATCACCAGCAACGATCCTGAGCAGCCTCTGATTACAGTTGCTTTGACCGGAACCGGATCCGAAGTTCCCGGTCCGCATTTCAATCCGGTTGAGCCGACAGGTCGTCCTTATGCAATCATTGTCGAATCGGCGATGATTGACGATGCGATGCTGGCGCCAGGTGATGAAATTGGAATTTTCGATGATGTCCTTTGTGTTGGCGCAGAAATCGTCACCGGTGAATGGATGCTGCCCATTACTGCCTGGCAGGAAGATATCGCCTATGGATTGCCCGGCTTTGAACCTGGAGATCCTATCCTGTTCTATCTGTGGGATGCTGCCGCGGAAACGGAACTGGAAGCTGAAGCTGTGTATACTACAGGGAATGGAACCTTTGGATACGGTCCCTACTCACAGGTTGTCTTGACAGCTACAACGGCGATTCATTATCCATACCTTCCTGTTCCGCCAACCGGACGTCCGTATGCCATCATTATCGATGACGCCAGCATCCGCGGTGAAACACTGGAAGCTGGTGATGAAATAGGGATCTTCGACGGCGAACTTTGCGTCGGCGCAGGAATGGTGACCGGTGAATGGCCCTTCCCCATCAACGCCTGGCAGGGCGATCCGGCGCAGCAACAACCTGGGTTTGAACCCGGTAATCCCATTTTCTACTTTATGTGGGATTCCTCCGCCGCACGAGAATATGACGCCATCGCCGCTTATCAACATGGTAACGGCAATGGCACATTCGGCTATGGTGCCTATTCCGAAGTTATTCTTACCACTGAAGAAATCGAGGAACCAAATATCAGCCTTGATCCTCCAGCAATAGACTTTGGAAATGTTTTAGTCAATACTACCTCGGCGCGTAATCTCACTATTCACAACCTTGGTAATCTTGACCTGACGGTAACTTCAGCAGTCGTTACAGGTGTTGGTTTTTCGGCGCCCCCATTCGCTGATGTCGTAATTGCTCCCGATGGTTTACAGACCCTGACCGTCACCTTTGCTCCAACGTTGGTTCAAGCTTATGAAGGTGAGATCACAATACTCAGCAATGATCCCGACCAGCCAGAGATCATTGTACCTCTTGATGGGGCAGGAACTGAAGAGGCAGGTCCTCACTTTATCTCGGTACCGGCAACAGGTCGTCCGTATGCGATTATTGTCGATGATGCCTTGCTCAACGATGAGACGATAGATGCGGGTGAAATTGGCATTTTCGATGGTGATTTATGCGTGGGAGCTTCAGAAATTTCCGGCGTTTATCCATTACCAGTCACCGCTTGGCAAGGGGATCCCGCGCAAGGACTACCCGGTTTCGTGCTCGGCAATCCGATTTTATACTACCTCTGGGATGGGCTGGAGGAGTACACTGCTATGGCGGAGTATGTCGGCGGAAACGGGAACGGCACCTTCGGTTTCGGTCCGTACAGCGAAGTGATCCTGACGGCAGGTGGACCGCCGCCGGAAGAGCCGGACATCAACGTCACCCCGGGCACCTTAGCCT
>CAZCRQ010000059.1:8048-12340 GCA_964501095.1 uncultured bacterium
GCAGTGGAGGAGAATCCGGATATTCAAGTGACACCGCCGATCCTTGCCTTTGGCGATGTGTTAATCGGGAACACCCGTAACCTAACCCTGACGATAGGCAACGTGGGTAATGCAGACCTGGTGGTGGCGTCAGCAGTGGTAACCGGTGCAGGTTTTACCGCCCCGCCATACACGAACGTGACAATCACGCCGGGTAATACTTCAACGTTGACGGTAACCTTTGCCCCAACACAGGTGCAGAATTATGCAGGTACGGTGACCATCACGAGTAACGATCCGGATGAAGCAGTTGTAGCTATCCCCTTGACAGGCGCCGGAGTCATGGTTGCTGTACCGGACATCGATGTCACACCTGCCGCATTAACATTTGGCGATGTGGTCATTAATACTACACGGAACCTTAATCTGACGATTGGAAACGTTGGATTTGCCAACTTAGTGGTAGCATCCGCTGTAGTAGCCGGCGCTGGTTTCACCGCCCCGGCATTTACAAACGTGACAATCACACCGGAGAATACAGCGACATTGACGGTGACCTTCGCCCCAATACTAGAGCAGGGCTACGCCGGAACAGTGACTATCATAAGTAACGACCCGGATGAACCGACGGTTATAGTCAACTTGAACGGCACAGGTGTTCCGCCAGCCGGACCACATTATACTCCAGTGCCTCCAACCGGTCGTCCTTATGCGATTATTGTCGATGATTGCATAATGGCAGGTGAAACTATGACCACTGGGGAGATTGGGATATTTGATGCTGATCTGTGTGTTGGTGCGGAAATGATTACAGGGGCATATCCAATACCGATTACCGCCTGGCAAGGTGATCCCGCGAATCAGCTCCCCGGTTTCACTCCGGGTAATCCGATCATCTATTCTATATGGGATGGCATCCAAGAATACGATGCTACCGCGGTATATATTGGCGGACATGGGGATGGCACTTTCGGAATTGGAGCCTATACCGAAGTTGTACTGACAGCGGTGATCCCGTTAAATCCGGATATCGATGTTACACCCGGCACTCTCGCCTTCGGGAATGTGGTTGTCGGTCAGACCTCGAACCGAACTCTGACCATCGCCAACACCGGACAAACAGACCTTATAGTAGCCTCGGCAATTGTCACCGGCGTTGGATTTACTGCTCCGCCTTATGCGAACGTGACAATCACTCCCGGCAACACTTCGACCCTGACGGTGACCTTCGCCCCAACCTTGGCGCAAGCCTATACCGGAATGGTAACCATCACTAGCAACGATCCGGATGAACAAACTGTCATCGTCAATTTGACCGGTACCGGCATCGCGGTTGCGAATGTGTCCGGAATTGTGAGCGATATTGTGACCGCCAATCCGATTGTCGGAGCGTCAGTCACCATCGGTGGAGTGAACACAACTACAGGTCCGACAGGTAATTACACGATCAACAACTTGAACGTCGGTGCGAATAACGTTCTGATCACAGCCGCTGGGTATATCAATTACACAGATGTCATCAACCTGGTGCCGGGGAATAACGTAGTGAACTTCCAACTCACGCCGTTGCCGACGGATCCGGATATCTCTGTAACACCCTCGCCGTTGGCTTTCGGTAACGTTGTGATCGGAAATACTCCGACACGTGATCTGACCATCTGGAACTTCGGCGGTCAGAACCTGGTAGTAGCCTCCGCGGTGGTTGCAGGAGCGGGCTTTACGGCACCACCATTTACGAACATAACGATCACTCCGAATAACAGTGCAACGTTACCGGTGACCTTCGCCCCGACAGCAGTTCAGAATTATACGGGAACGGCAACGTTCACCTGCAACGATCCTGATGAACCGACGGTGGTTGTCAACCTCACTGGCGCTGGTGTTACCGCTCTGGTACCGGATATCGAACTCTCCACAACATTGCTGGCATTCGGGGATGTATTTATCGGATTCCCCAGAACACTCGATTTGACGATTTCAAACGTCGGAGATGTTAATCTAACCATCGCCTCAGCGGGGATCGTTGGAGACTGCTTCTCGATTCCACCATTCCAAAATGTGGTTGTCACTCCGGGGAATCGTCAGGTTTTAGCGGTTACCTTTGCACCGGATGATATCCAGAATTACGCTGGTATACTTTCCATCACCAGCGACGATCCTGATGAGGGTACCGTCACGGTGAATCTGACTGGACGGGGCTTGGAAATACCCGAAATTATGTTGTCTACCAATGCCTTGAATTTCGGTGAGGTGAATCTTGGGGAACAATCAACACTTGACTTGACCATATACAACACCGGCGGCAGCGACTTGATAGTTACTGGTGTAGTGACAGGAGCATGCTTCTCTGCGCCAACATTCCAGAATGTGATCATCGCGCCCGAAGAAGATATTGACCTGACAATTACTTTCGCCCCAACACAAGTGACCACTTATACCGGGCTGGTTACCTTCACCAGCAATGATCCGTTGCATCCTGAGGTGACTGCGACACTGAGCGGCGTTGGTATTCAGCTTGTCGGTTCTATCGTCGGTACCGTCACTGAATGCGGCACCGACGCCCCAATCGTCGGCGCGAGTGTTACTCTGACTATCCCTGGTGTTCCCACTCCCGTTACTCATACGACCGATGTGTTGGGACACTATGAGTTTATCGATCTGGTGCCGGGAACAGAGTACGCTTTAACCTTCGAGGATGTGGATCACTGGACGGAGACTGAGGAGAACATCATTGTTGTCGCCAATCTAGTGACCACAATTGACAAAGTGATGACATATCCCGATGGTGAGATTTCCACTACTGAACTCTTGATCACGGTATACCTAAATGAAGGCGGTCATGGCTCTGGATCGGTCGATTTGACAGCTTTGGCTTGCGGACGTGTGGAATGGACAGCCTGGATCAGGGATAACTTCACTTGGATTACGGTCGATCCATCTGAGGGCGTACTTCCCGCCTCCGAGTCGGTGACCATCACCCTGGATGTCGATACCACCGGCGCAGGATTAAATGCGCAAGATGGTCAGGAAGTAACCACTCAGCTTCTCTTCTCTGGGGAGAAGTGGGATGCACCGCCTACTGTCAATGTGACTGTCTTCTTCGCGATTGGAGTATATAACGACTTCGGTCAGTTGCCAACACGGTACATGCTGCACCAGAACTACCCGAATCCGTTCAATCCAACGACTCATATCGAGTTCGATCTGGTCGAACCGCAGAATGTAACACTGACCGTGTTCGATGTGACTGGTCGTGAGGTGGCTCGTTTGGTCGATGGCTACATGATCGCAGGATTCCACCAGATTGAATTCGTCTCGACGGATTTACCCAGTGGTCTCTACTTCTTAGCCATCAAAACGGAAGCCTTCCAGGATGTCAAACGAATGGTTCTGATCAAGTAAGCTGGATAAAGCAAAGGCGTAATTGTGGTTTCTCGAAGGGTGCCCTGCACTACTTGTTGTGCAGGAAAAATGACACCTTTTAGTCTTTGATTAGAATAAAAGGCTGGATCGAATTATTGATCCAGCCTTTTTAATGATTGCAGTTTGGGATGAAAGAAGGGTACGGACTGCGATGAAGTTGGATTAACAAAGCTCCCTGTTGCAGGAAAACAGAAGCTGTTTTGGAAACGATTTCATTCGAGCAGGATATACTGGAACCCAGCGCCAGCATCTCCTCCTCAAGCCGCCAACAAAAACCGTGCAATGTCACGCCGGTTGATGGCAGCAAGGGAATGATACTGCATTTCACACCGACAGCATCCGCTATCTCGCTCTGTTGATGGGAGGTGAGCAGCCAAGTTTCGCTGCTTTGTTCGCAGAATCGCAATTTGAAGAGGGACATCCATTTGATTGCGGCATGAAGGACAGCAAGAAGATGATCGATACGCGATCCATGATAACCGATCACGTCGGCGGTAAAGTATTTTCTCTCTTTAAGATGAAGAAGCGCCTTCTCGAAATCCGTGGTCTCCTGCTCTTCACGATAATCAATAATCCCGCCCTGATTGTGAAATGATTCAAGCACAGTTTTAGAAATACTATCAAAATCTCCGACAACTGCATGAGGAATTACATCCACATCAAGCAGCAAATTAAGAGCACCATCTGCGGCGAGAATGTAATCATAGTTGTTAAATGGGATAGAATCAAGAAAAGAATTGGGAAGGTCACCATTTAATACTATCAGAGTTTTATTCGATATCGACATCGTTAAAAGTTTTCATATTTATCGTCATTTTATCTTATTAACATCATCTTCTGTGTATAAATCGCCCCATTATCGCCGCGTAACTGCACAAAATACATTCCGG
>CAZCRQ010000060.1:0-4748 GCA_964501095.1 uncultured bacterium
GTCAGTGCGCTGACTGTTCCCAGAGCGCCGGTGGTCGCCCAGAGTTGCAGCAAATCATTATGGGCATGACCGATATGAAGCATCTCTTCGGGGAGACGCGGGTGCGCATAACGTCCGAACATTCCCGGTCCGACTCCCAACCAGGGATGCTCCTTCCCGATCTCCCAGGCAAGGGGCCAGACAAATAAACGTTCCCGTTGATTGGCTTGTTGGAAGTTGAAGGTATCCATCACTTTGTTGCGTATGGAAGGTAACGCTGCCATCGCGATAATAACCGCCAAGGCAAATCCAACCAAGGCAAGTCGGGCTCTTCGGTTTCGTTGAACAGCAAGAAAAAGTCCCACCCCGAACACCAATCCAATCCAGGCGCTGCGTTGATAAGTGACAATCAGCGAGAGCCCAATCATGCCTAGCATCACCCAGGCTGTGATTCGATGTTTCTTGATCAGGACGCCGCTCCATAGAGCAGGAAGCACCGCGAGAAAGTAAACCAGTTGCATCCCGGCGAAGGTCAACGAGAGGTTGAAAATTCCGATCGCTTTGTAACCGGTGAAGTGGTTTCCATAAGGTATCGGTGAGAGCGGATGCCCGAGAAAATCCATCCCGCTCAGATGTTGGAACAATCCATACATGCCTCCGAGGCCTCCAGCGATGAGAAGTGCGAGGATCCCTTTTCGCAAGGTGGAAGACGTTTGAGCGAGCCAGATCGAAGCGAACAGCCCGCTGATCGGGAAGCCATAGTATTGAACAAAACGTTTCAATGAATGCAGAGGATCTTCCGAGACCAGAGCGGAGAGGACATGAAAAAATGCGGTAAGGAGAAGTGCATACAGGGCGGGGTGAATCTTCGGCGGTTTAAGCGATCCTTTGCGATATCGGATAATTACGAGAACCACTCCGGCAAAGGCGGAAAGTTGAGCCAGAAAAATCCCTAATTGATGAGAAAACGCATAAACGACAATCCAGATGTCGGTGAATCGACCCGATCGATTCGCCTGACCTTTTGGAACTGATTTCTGCACTTTGAGGAAATTCCTTTTATCCAGTTATAAAACCGGTACAAAATAAGCTGGCTCATTTCTGCTCATAAGAAAAATCCCCGAGATGTGTATCGCGATCCCGGGGATTAATCATCATCTATATAGCCGCTTCCGCGCTTGATCCTGAAAATGCTTTGTCGCTGTAAACACTTTATAAGAGGACACCTTCTATTTCGACTGCCCCTGACCCGATTCCTTCTTTAATTTCTCCTTTATCTTCTGAAGGTCTTCTTCCGCTTTTTTTCGATCTTCGCGGATTTTCTCCAATTCGGTTTCGACATAGCCGAGGTCTTCTTCTGCATATCCGCCCCAATCATAGAGCATGACACGGTTCTGGATGTTGTACCCGGCGCCGTAAGGGAGTTGTTGTCCGGTTTGCCATCTGCCGCGTCCGCCGCGCCCACGATGTCTTTCGCCCCAAACCGCCCCCGGACGCCAGATCAGCTTATAACTCGCACGCCAGGTCGGATAATTCGGATAATTATCCACATTGACCACATTACCATTTAGATCCTTCGCCTTTGTCATATCTATGCCGCCATAGACCAAAACATCCACACCGGCGGTAAAGCTCCAACCGGAGGCAAATTTCCAGGTGACCGAGGGAGTGAAGTAACTATAATGTTCTGTCATATCCATCCCAACCGGATCTTCTTCCGGACGATTCCGGAAATAGGTGGCTTGAGATTCGAAGGAGCCGACGAACTTCCGGCTGAGCGGATAAATAATGCCAAAGAACACCTGTATCGCATCAGTCGACTCCATGATCTCCACGCCATCATTATAGTTGTAATAGCCGCCATTATAATGAATCTGGAGACCATCTTCCGGATAATCCGGATTCTGGAAATAACTAAAGAGGTAATTGATTCCGGCGGCATTGGCTTCTGTATAATAAGGCTCCAGCCAAGCGTTCGTATAATCACCGAGGGACATTCTCGCCGAACCTTGAATACCGAAGTAAATCTTGTTCATCAGACGGATGTCGCCGAGTTTCCAACGGAAATAACCGCCGTCCGGAGCATTAGAGGCATAGTTGGTTCCAGGACTAGCCGGATCATTCACGTACTGATAAAGAAGAGAGGTGATTTCCAGCTCGAAGTGGTTGAACGCACCGTAGTTGAGACTGCTCGCCAGAGTGCCGGTGTTTACACTCTCGCCACCCCCGAGGCTGACCAGCGCCGCCCGCGAATGCGACATGAGCTGCCAGGCGCCCTTGGGTATGGTTTTCGCGCTTGTCACATACTGATAACTCAACCCGCCATTGAACTGCTCCGCATTCCCCGTCCCCGCCGGGATCAATGCCGCCATCCATAAGACGACCACCAGTAGGCTAACATAACGTTTCATCCTGTTACTCCTATATATTTGATTATCCCCACCCGTGAAGCCCATTTCCCCGGTGAGAATAGAATCCTCAATACTTATCGACGTTAAATATAAGCAACTCTCAAACGCTTTTCAAGAACAAAACCAACTATTATCGAATCTCACCCACTTTGATCTCTGCTGTCTCCTGAGAGTCCGGTGGGGAACAAGATGGATGCTTCCCGATCCAACCTTGACCGATTCTCAATTCAGAAAAGAATAACTCAACTTTTCACGAAAAACAATACCTGCATCAACAGTTCTGTAGGTCGGGGTCGCCGAACCCGACATTAAAATGTATCCACATCAACAGAAAATTGGGACAAGGTGGCAGGGGACTTTAGTCCCATGGCTCATAACATTACTAATCCTAAGATGTGCTTTGAAACACGGGACTAAAGTCCTGTGCCACCCCTCACCCCTCACTTCCCCAATTTAATGCCCGTTCAAGAACATGGGTGCTTCGTTCGACCAGCATTTTTGGATCGATGAGCATCCCGGCGGCGATGAGGGCGTTGTCGAACAACATACCCACCGCTTCTTTAGCAAATTCATTCTTGGGATTGGTGTGGCGGATTTCATTCAGACGCTGAAGAATCGCATGATCGGGATTGATCTCCAGGATATATCGCCCCAGGTTGATCTGTTCACGTGAGGCTGCTTGGAGGATCCGCTGCATGCCGGTGGTCAAATGTTCATTGGGATTAACCAACACCGCTGGACTTTTAACCAATCGCTGGGAAACACGAACCTCATCCACCTGTTTTCCTAAGATTTCCTTGATCCAGCGCGCCAGATTCCCCGCTTCTCGTTCCGATAATCCTTCCTCCTTCGCTTCCCCCTGTTCCTTCTCTGTCGCTGGCTCTTTTTTTGGAAGGTCGGACAAACCCAGGTCGGCTTGATCGGCGGAGACCAGCTTTTTCCCTTCGTATTCGTGGAGCGAGGAGAGCACAAAATCGTCGATTCCGTCGTAAAGATAAAGCACTTCGATATCTCGTGCATTCAAGGCTTCAAGATAGGGACCGGCTTCGATAGTCGCGCGATTGGGTCCGCTCAGGTAATATATCGCCGTCTGTCCTTCCTTTAGGCGACTGATATAAGTGTCAAGAGAGATGGTTTCATCCTCTTTAGTGGCAGAAGAGGCAAAACGGAGCAATTTCGCCAGGCTCTCGCGATTCTCGAAGTCCGCGGTCACACCCTCTTTTATAAATATCCCGAATTCCTTGAAAAAATTATCATATTTTTCTTTGCAGTTTTCCGCTTCTTCAGATAAGAATTTGATCAATCTCTTAGTCAAAACATGTCGCAACTTGGCAACCAGGGCGCTGTCCTGCATTGTCTCACGTGAAATGTTCAACGGTAAATCCGCGGAATCGACCACTCCGCGAATAAAACGAAAATACTCCGGCAACAACTCATCCACTTGATGCTGAATCAGAATATTACGACAATACAAGTGGACACCCGGTTCCATTCTTCCGAAATTGAATTTTTCAAAATTTGTCTTTGGGGTGAAAAGAATCGAATTGATCTGCAACGGAGCGTCCGCATTGAAATGGAGGGTGTAGGTCGGATCGTCAGGAGCATTGGCAACAAACTTGTAAAACTCATTATACTCTTTATTAGAAATTTCGCCTTTTGATTTTTTCCAAAGCGCCTGGACAGTGTTGACTTTTTTGCCATTTATATAGATTGTAAAAGGGACAAAATTGGAATAACGTTGAATTATATCTTTAATTTTCTCAGCTTGTGAGAATTCTTTTGCATCATCTTTTAGGGCGAGGGTGATTTTCGTCCCTCTTTTCAAGCCTTCCTGTGGTCTAATGGTGTAAGTCCCGGATCCATCGGACTCCCAGAAGACACCGATAGCCTCGGTCTGCCAGGAACGGCTGGCGACAAAGACCGTTTTGGCGACCATGAAAGCTGAATAGAATCCGACTCCAAACTGACCGATGATTGAGCTGTCGACCTCACCGCTGCTCTCCGCCAATTTCTGGAAAAATTCCTGCGAACCGGAATGAGCGATAGTGCCCAGATTCAATTCCGCTTCTTCTTCGGTCAATCCAACACCGGTATCTGTAATGGTGAAAATCCCGGCTTTCTCCTCGGTTTCGATGTGGATCTCCAGGGGCAGTTTTTGATCTGCGGCTGCTTCGTTCACCAGGGAAAGATGACGCATTTTTTCCAAGGCATCAGAGGCATTCGAGACCAGCTCACGGACAAAAATCTCCTTATTCGTGTACAACGAATTGATTACAATATCGAGAACTTGCTTCACTTCAGCTTTGAACTGACGAGTCATGCCCTTACTTGTTTCTGACATTTGTTATCTCCTTTATC
>CAZCRQ010000060.1:4758-12183 GCA_964501095.1 uncultured bacterium
GTCATTTACAGAATGACTTGATAGTTAAAATTATTTGTTACTTAAATAAATGTTGATCTAATAACTACCATTTTCTCGGATTAAAATTGCTGTTCTTTTTCAATTTTTCCCATAATTCTTTATCTTGCGAACTTATTGTATCTGGTATCACGATGTTGATTTCTACGATCAAATCGCCGCGTGTTCCATCTTTTTTCGGTAAACCTTTACCATTCAAGCGTAATTTCTGTCCGTTGTTTATTCCTGGTTGCATGGTCAGTCGCACCTGACCATCGAGTGCGGGAATTTCGATCTTCCCTCCGAGTGCGGCTTCCCACGGCGCCAAGGGCAATGTCAGATGCAGATCATGTCCCGCTACTTTGAAAAAATGGTGTGGCTGATATCGCACATGCAAGATCAAATCGCTTGGAGGCAGGTCGGAAGCGGATGGTTTGCCTTGTCTTTTCAGACGGATTTTCGCGCCATCCTGGATGCCGGGCGGGATTTTTACTTCAATGGTGCGTCGGCTTTCCGGCTTTCCCGGCTCGCTGTAAGTCAGGATCAAACGCCGTTTTCCCCCATGAAGAGCTTCTTCGAGATTTATCGGGAGATCGGTTTCCTGATCCGGTTGACGGGCTCTGAAGTCACGTTTCCGGCTAGTTCGACCGGTAGAGGTTTTTCCCCAAGAGACCTTTGCAAAATCGCCGAAGAGGGAAGCAAAAAAGTCGCTGAAATTATCGGGAGAGAATGTACGGAAATCAAAACTATCGGTATCCTGCGGTGTCCAATCCGTGTGCGCTTCCCATCCTGGGGGTGTAGTAAAATCCTGCCCCATGCGCCAGTTGGAGCCAAGAGAATCGTATTGTTGGCGCTTTTGAGCGTCTCCCAAGACAGCATAAGCTTCACTGATCTCTTTAAAACGATTCTCCGCGCCGGGAGATTTGTTCACATCCGGATGATAGGTTCTCGCCAGCTTTCGGTAAGCTTTATGAATCTCATCGCTGGAGGCGGAGCGCGGTACATCCAGAATTGAATAATAGTCTTTGTATTTAATGTTCATGCGACTCTATTATTCCGATTCACTTACTTACATTAGATACCAACTTCCTCTTCAGTATTCAAGGTTGCTTTGTCACCTCAGACTCTTAGGCAAAGGGCTAATTATAAAAAACCGGAATCAGGCAATCTCGATTCCGGTTATTCTCTTCCTGATTTCAACAGATCAGCCGGGGGGCCATCTTAAACGCCTGCCACCGAGAAGATGCAAGTGAACATGATACATCTCCTGACCCGCATCGTCCATACAATTGAAAACCAAGCGGTATCCTGTTTTCTCAATACCTCTCTCTTTTGCCACAGCTTTAGCGACCAGAACCAATTCGCCGATCAGATGAGCGTGTTCTTCGCCAAAATCATTAACCGTGGCGATTTCCGCCTTGGGGACAATCAGAATATGCACTGGCGCCTTGGGGCTGACGTCTTCGAATGCGAGTACGTTTTCCGTCTCGTAAACGATGTTTGCTGGAATCTCACGACGAATGATTTTTGCGAAAATCCCTTCTGGATCGTACTTCATGGCTCCTCCATTGCTACTCCCTCTGAATCTTGGATGAATTGATACCTTCAGCGAGACAAACCATCCCGCTGTTTCCCCAAATTGAATGAAAAGGAAACGCTGTTACTCAGAAATTCAGCCAAACAGTAAAAAGAATCAGCCAGCTACTTTGTCACGGAATCCTTTTCCTGGAGTAAATGCTGGATAATCCTTCGCCTTGATGCTAAGAGGTTTCCCCGTGCGAGGATTTCTCCCTTTGCGCGCATCACGATGACGGCGCTCAAAACTTCCAAACCCAACTACACTAATTTTCTCGCCTTTCGCGATGGTCTCCACGATCGTCTCGATAAACGCTTCAAGGAAACCTTCGGTTTTCCTCTTCGTCTCGCCGGACTTGGCGACAATTGCATCTACTAATTCAGATTTGTTCATCACACTCCTCCATCTTGGGATCAAAATCCAACCTACCTCGAAATATCTAACTTAGCGGCGATTACGACCTCTGCCGCGCTGAAAGGAAAACTTAAACCTAATATAAAATAAATCATCCTGGAATCAAGTGCGGAAACGAAAAACCGGAATTTTATTCTGTGATTTTGCTCTTCGGTGGAGCCCAGACTCAACCTCGGTTCAAGAACTTGGGCGCAGGATGAGTTGTCTGGTGTCTATGGTCTCTTTTACTGTATCAAACTCATAATTTTCAAGACGTAATACCCAAGGTTTATAATATCGGTTCAGAAACAATTCCAGCTCGGCTCCGGAGAGCCGCTTGACCGGAGAGCCCTTAACCTTCAGGGGATTCATCCGCTGACCATCCCGGAACACTTCATAATGGAGATGGGGTCCGGTTGCATAACCGGACATTTCGACATTACCCATTGTCTGCCCTTGCTTGACTGCAGCTCCCTTCTTGATTCCTTTGGCAAAACTGCGCAAATGCCCATATCGTGTCGCGAATCCAGTATCACCGTGCCTGATTTGCAGCCAATTTCCAAGCCCTTCCTCACTTTTTTCCGCCTTAGTGATGACGCCGTCTCCTGAGGCTACCACCGGCGTGCCGGAAGCGGCGGCAAAATCGATTCCATGGTGCATGGTCACATCCCCGCTGATTGGATGTTCCCGAAGTCCATAAGTGCTGGTCACCCTTGCCGCCGGGAATGGAACACAGAGGAGATCGCGTTGTAATGACTGACCGGACGCATCGAAATGATAACCATATCCCTTAGATTTGCGGTCACCATTGCATACTGCAACCAACGTGTCCTTCTCGTTAATATACTGCGCGGCAATAACATTACCATACCCGATGTCTTCACCTTCACGTTGAATTTTCTCGATGATCATGCGGAAACGGTCACCCTTACGTGTTTCAGAAGAAAAGTAATGAACAAACTGGAAAACTTCTATATATTTAACCGCCATTGCCGCTGTGGCTCCCTGAGCGATGAACGCTCGATACAGACTGGTTTCAATCTCCCCAGCGAAGCTAATCGGTATGGTATCTGTCTCCAAAGTATCCGTGGACAACTTGAACTTCATGTGCGCTATACGATCTATATGATAGGCAAAAGCGGAACGTGGCGGGGTGAATTCCATCTGTACGATTCCGCTGTCGGAGACGTTGAGATCCAATGTTGTACCAATTGCCACCTGACGCATATCGGTCGCTTTCTGGAGCAGCAGGGAGACCGCCAGAACCTGGTCTCCAGGAACCGCATACTTTTTCATTATGGAGCTAAAAGTATCGCCATCGCCAAATGTATCATGGTGAGCATAATTTGCCCAAACAAGCGTTTTTCGATTTCCAGATTTCGATTGAGAAAGAGCTTTTTCGGAATTAGATCCCTCGTTTTTCTCCTGTTGACGCAGACAAGCCGCCAAGAGTAAGGTTATAAAGAGGGCGGCTGCAATAAAAATCACGTTATGTCGTAAGAGCACGTATTCAGTCTCATTCTTATATCTTCGGCCATTTCTTCTCATCCCAGTAGTTGCTCGCGAATGACTTCATCCCGATGAGCTTCGGTCAAATAACCCAACTCAATTAACAGATCGCCCAGAACACCCTTCGATGATTTCTGATGACGGATAGCGTCAATCAGTTGCTTTTCAGTGATGAATCCGAGAGCAAGCGCACATTCACCAAACCGTTTCCCTAAGTGTTCTACATCCAGCATTTTATCCAGAACTTCATCCACCTGGGAATGCCTCAGGTGACGTAAATTAACCATGACCTTGCCGATTTTCGTCCTGCCCTTTTGTTGCAGTTCTACTACTTCATCTAATTGATCCTGGGTTAAAAATCCCATTTCCACTACAATTTCGCCGAATTTTTGACCCATCACTCTTTCCTTTCATCAATGCTTCAAGCTCTCCTCGATGTCGTTTTATTTCTTCAAGCACGTCCTCTTCTTTCCTAATTCGCTCAAACTTTTCTACCACTACGGGTGTGAGAGCAGATACACTTTCGCCGGCACGACCCAGGCGTCAGGAAAACCTTTGATTTTCGCACTGTCCGCTGCGGCATCCGCTTTAGCCCGAGTTAAGAAATCCCCAACTCGAACCTTGTAATTCGGTCTCTGAAAAGTTACATACACACTATCGAATAAAGCTAATGCTCTTTCTTTCACTTTCAAAGCAACCGTTTCATCGGTGACATTCACGAGTTGGACACGGAAACCATCAACTAACTCTGGTCGCTTCAGTTGATCGGAAGATTGCTCTTCAGCATCCTCTGGTGATGATTTGGATGTTGGAAAATTTAATGGTTTCTTCCCATGAATTCTTTGTATGAAGGACACTTTGGGATTCCAGCAGGGAGTCCAGTCATCGCCGCCAAATGCGTAAATATCGAAACATTCCTGTCGTGAAGTTGTCTGTCTGGATGAGGTTGTCTGATTTTCTTTTCGGGTCTGAGCAATCTTCACAGAATCTGTCGTCGCACAACTTAAAAAAAGCAGACTCGCAATGATCGAAAAACAGGGATGAAAGATAATCTTAAATGATAATGTAGTATTCTTAGATTGCATTAGTAGTATTAACCTTAGTTTCAGAATAAGGGGACGCTTACGCGACACATGGTAGCGTAAGCCTCCGTGCTTGCGTTTCGCCTCCGTGCTTGCGTTTCGCCTCCGTGCTTGCGTTTCGCCTCCGTGCTTGCGATTATGCGCTTGCCATAATGTGCTATCGATCACCTCAGAATAACGATAGATTTGCCTGTCGAAATATCCTTTGCTTTCACCCTGAGAAAATACATTCCCGAGGCGGCAAGAGAGCCGTATGGACTCCGACCGTCCCAAGTATAAACCAATCCAGTGCTGCTGCGAACAAACCGCGCTTCATGTCTGACCAGCCGTCCCAATACGTCATAAATATCGAGTTGCACCCAACCGGGACGGTCAACTTCGATCCTCCAGTTGACGATGCTGTTGGAAGGATTCGGGTAAGGATCGGACAGGCTGATTTGTGCGGGCATGAAGGTGGCGGGGGGCAATTCCCCGGCATCCGGATAAGCGCTCAAGGTTACCTCCTGAGCGCTCTGAGATAGGGAGATGGCGGAGACAAATCCCGGGACACCATAGAGAAATCCATCTTCATCAGTCATCCGATATACAATGCTGCCGTTGGCATTGACCGAGGCAACTCCCAGCGCCGGACCATCGGCGCTGACTTCGCTCCCAATGCTGCCCTTAATGCCGCCAGGGACACGTCTGGCAAAGAAACCGAACTCTCCCAAGGCTTGGGTGATTTGTTCCCCGCCATGTTTCAACGGCGCCAATGTTTTTAAGGTGTCGTAATAAACCGCGTCAGGAAAACCAAATCCAGGCACAGCATGTTCGCCGGTGAAAAGACACCAGGTCAACCATTTCGCGGCAATCTCTTCTCGCAACACGGCATCCTGCTGCAAAGTGAGCAAGAGAGAATCGAACGGACGCTCTGAACCCAAACGTCGTCCGATACGATCCCAAGTTCGGACCATTACATCGCGACCGTACTCCTTGTCGATGTACATGATGAAAATTCCCACCGCATATTCATGGATGCCGTTCTGAAGTGTCAAAGCATAATCGGGATGCCGGAAAAATTCATCCAAATAATTGATATAATCATTGATATCATCATAGGCGACTTCCTCCATCCAGACCGCACACCATTCATAGAAAGGAATCTGGGCGAAATTGAGATAGTAACCGAACTGGACAACATGATGAAATTCATGAGCAATAGTTACTTTCAGAGCATCCAAGCCATGCGTAGGGTAAATCTCTTCCGCAAAATCATTATCGACAACGATATAGGAGGTAAGGTGAGCCCCGGTATAACTGTCAGGTACGGTCTTCCCGTAAAAATTGCTTAGATCTTCAAAATAGAAATGGATAAATCCATCATACTCGGCAGGTGGAGCGTTAAATCCCAAGGAATCGACCTCAAGCTGCCATTGGGCATCCAAAATAGCCAGTGCATTGTCGACAAATTCCAAGCTAGCGGCGTCATCGCCTTCCAAAGCGTAATGAACCTTGAATCGCCCGGATTCCGAGATTCTCTCAAACGGCAACTCCGGACGCCTGGCGATGGTGCGTCCATATTTCTGCAAGTGGAAAGATGTTCCGCATTTCACGGCATCCGCTGAAAATGCCGGGGTTGAGATTAGCAGAAAAAATAATAGTAATGACGCAGCTTTTCGTTCCCACGCTAGATCAGGGAAACAAGGCAATGATGAGGTGATTTTTGTTTTCAACGAATAATCTCGCATTCTGTTACTCTTAACCATCAAAGTATTAAGACACAATTACTATCTAGCAGTTCTTTACATTTGAAATTACTGATGATCTTAAATTAAGTCGGAATTATCAGTTTCAACAACAGAAAAAATTCGCTTTTAACTTTTAATGATTCCGACTTTCGTGGGAATGACATCTCGGGTGACTCCCTGGCAGACCCGATTCCGGTGGAAACGAGAAGACGAGGAACACCGCCAGAATCATCAACGGAGCGCCCAATAACAGACCTTTTGAAGGTACTTCCTGCAACAGAAAATACGCCAGAAGGGAAGCTCCCAAAGGTTCTCCGACTAGAGCGATGTTGACCGAAAACGCCGGCAAATATCGCAGCGCCCAATTGAAAAGGCTGTGACCGATGACAGTCGGAATCAATCCCAGGGCGATCAAACCCATCCAGGTGTTAAACGAATAAGGCGCGTACGACTGTCCGGTGATGAGACAAATAAAACCCAGACCGATGGTCGCTGTCCAGTAGACCACCGGCAGGTAGCGGTTGAGAGGTATCCCCGGTTCCGCACCTTGCCGGTCTGGACGCGCTATACGCGCCATGAAAAGATACCCTGTAGAGCCGATTGCTCCAATCAGAGCCAGAATGTCCCCGAAAAAATACTGCCGCCCCAGTTGTAAATCACCGTGATAGATGAGAAATGACCCGCCTAAGGTGATAAAAATGGCGGCTACATTCCAACGATTCAAACGTTCTTTTAATATAATATGCGCCGCAATCGCGATTAACAGCGGTTGCAGGAGGATGAGAAAAACCGCCGAGGCGACAGTGGTGTAACTCAGGGAAGCTGTCCAGGTGGCAAAGTGAAAACAGAGAAATCCGCCAGCGATCAGCATATAGCGAAACTGCCGAGGGCTGAATGGTCGCGCTGGTTCCTTCGACTTCCAGAAAAAAAACATGGGTGTCCAGGCAACCGAAGCGATGACCATCCGGTAAAAGGCAATAATCAACGGAGACGCTTCCTGAGCCCAACGAATTAAAATTGCCGCCCAGGCATAAGCTATCGCCGCGATGATCACCCCGACATACGCACTTCCCTTGGTTTTGTCCGACTTCATCACTCCTCTGATATAAAATAGTTAAGCGCTTAAGCGCTTATCATGTGT
>CAZCRQ010000061.1:0-5621 GCA_964501095.1 uncultured bacterium
ACGTGAAGCAATCTTAATGGCGGGCTCGCAAAGACGAACTGGCGGTTATTTAGTTAAAGCTACCCACTTAAAACAGCGAAGAACCGATTATTCCTTGTTGATAATCAGGTTGACCGTGTCATTTTCGGCAACCGTGCTGCCGGCAGCAGGTTGTTGTACCACCACCACCCCCGGCACTCGTTTTTTATAAATATCGTAGGTAACAGTGCCAACCACCAAACCTGCCTTGAGAATCAGGTATTTCGCCTGTTGCTCGGGAAGATTGAGTAGTGAAGGAACGATAAATAACGTGGGTTTTTCTCCCAAACTGACGACCAAGTGCACATTATCGTCCTTGGCGATAGTTTTACCCGAATCAGGGGATTGTTTTATAATCAGACCTTCGAAAAACTGGTTGGAAAACATATATTTTACAGTTCCCGGTTTAAGACCCAAATTCTGGAGCATAAAAATTGCATCCTCTTTCGATTGTCCAACCACCCGAGGCACTGTGATAAAGGGTTTGCCAATCGAGACGCTGACATGTATGCGGCGTCCTTTTTTTGTCACGGCATTGGCAGGCGGAAGCTGATCGAGAATCACATCTGTGGGGACATGCATGTCACATCGTCGATCATCGACCACCACCTTGAATCCCGCTTCCATCAATTCCAAAGCGGCAAATTGATAGGTAAGTCCACGGATGTCCGGAACCCTGATCTCCTGTTTCTGCCGTGTATATAAAGGCATGATCACCAAGTTGACTACTAGTCCAACAACGAATAAGACCGCCATGACCACAGCGATTTTTCCGATAATCGCGAAGAGGTTGACGAAACGGTTCATCTAATTCGTCTCCATCGGACAACATAGACTCCATCGACACCATCATCCGGCTGCCAAGTCGACACTTCGCTCTCGCTTCTTTTCCAGCGGGCGGGGATGGAATCAGGGAGAGGATCGCGAATAAAAGTATCACGCAATCGGCGATCAAGTTCTACCGCCATATTATCGTTCTCCTCCGGTTCCAGGCTGCAGGTGCTGTAGATAAGAATCCCCCCGGGTTTGACCAATTCCGCCGCGTGTTGGGTAAGGCTTCTCTGCACCTTGACAAGCTGGAGGAGATCGCGTGGGTTATGTCGCAATAACAAATCGGGTCGACGGTGAGCGACGCCGGTTCCGCTGCACGGCACATCCACTAGAACTCGATCATACAATCCTCCACTGACTTTCAGAACATCCGCGGTTTCCACCTCAATTCCCTCATGTCCGAGACGCCTCAAGCCTTCTCGCGCCATTTGATTCCGTTTCATATTTTTATCGACAGCGCGCAAACGTCCTTCTCCTCGCATCAATTCCCAGAGCAAGGCGGTCTTACCTCCGGGAGCACAACAGAGGTCGAGAATCTGCTCGCCCGGCTGAGGATCGAGCGCAATCGGAGCGATTCCCGCGGCAGGATCTTGTACTGTCGTCTCGCCGCGCTGAAATGAGGGCAGGGAAGCCGGAGATAATCCTCGAACATACCCAAATCCCTCCCAATCCAAGATCGGTTCAGGATTCACCCCTTCTTCAGCAAGCAGTTTCAGCCAGGTAGTGTCATCCTTAAGACGAAGACGATTCCGGCGCAGTCCTACTGACGGGATGATCGAGAAAAAGTTGATCAGCTCATCCGCTTTTTGTTCGCCCCATTGCTCTATCCATTTGTTGCGCCATTGCCATAACGAATGCGATTCCGTATAGAACGCATTGACGGGGCGACTTTTTTGGCTCGAGGCTGCCTGGCGCAGGACTGCATTCACCAGACCGGCTTGATTTATCCCGACCAGTTCCTTGGTCAATTCCACCGCCTGATCTACCGCGGCGTATTTTGGGATGCGATCCATATAGAGAATCTGATAAAGACCGAGACGTAAAATCGCCAACAATCGATGCTGCATTTTCCCGATTCCGCTGTGAACCAGGACTTCCAGTTGTTTATCTAATTCAGCGCAACGTCTTACCGTCCCATAGCTGAGTTCAGTGACCAGCGCCCGATCGCGTTCGTCCGCAATCCCGCTGTTTTCTAAAAGTTCATCACGGAGGCGATCGATGGGAGTATGTTCGTGTTGCCAACGGGTGAGGATTTCGACCGCACACTGTCGCGCGTTCATAATAGATGACTCGTAAACCTGCTCTGCCCAGTCAGGTGATACCCGCGAAAGAACTCCTCGATGGTCAATCGACGCTTGCCGCTGCGCTGGATTTCCGAGAACTCGACAGCACCTTTTGAACATGCCACAACCAGGCGGGAATCCGTTATGCTCAGGATTTCACCCGGATTCCCCCCTCCGTCGGAGAGTCGCGAATGAGATAGTTTAATCAAGCTATTATCAAGGAAGGTAAAGGCGCCGGGATTCGGAGTGACCCCACGGACTCGATTATGCACCGTAAGAGCGTCTTGAGACCAGTCAATACGTCCATCATCTTTTGCTAATTTAGGTGCTTTAGTAACGGCATTTTCGTCCTGAGGAATCGGCAGGAGAGTTCCCCAATTTAGTCGCTCGATCGTTTCGAGCAGCAGCTCAGCGCCGATCTCAGCCAGACGTGAAGCGAGTTGTCCCGCGGTTTCATCGGGATCGATGGTGACTCTTCTCTGCAACAGAACCCCACCGGCATCGACGCGGTTAGTGATGCGAATAATGCTGACTCCAGTCTCCGTTTTCCCTTGGATCAACGCCCAGGGAATGGGCGCCGGACCGCGCAGTTCGGGCAGAAGACTGGGATGGATGTTGAGAGTCCCAAGCGGGGGCAGATCGAAGACTTGCGGGGGTAGAATACGAAAGGCAGCGACCACCGCGAGGTCGGGGCGCCAGGAAGCATACTCGGCGAGAAAAGTGGGATCTTTGAATCGTTCGGGCGTTAAAATGGGTAAATGGAGAGACTTCGCGGCGCTTTTCACTGGGGTTGCTTGCACTTTCTGACCGCGTCCGCTGGGTTGATCGGGACCAGTTATTACGCCGACAACTTGGTGAGAACTGGAGATCAACGCTTTCAATGCCGGGATGGCGAAATCCGCGGTAGCGAGCAGAGCGACGCGCATCGCGATTACGCCTCACGTGCGGTTTGCGCTTGATCCTGCTGCAAACGTTTTATTTTACCACGAAGCAGCGTTCGGCGAAGAGGCGAGAGATGATCGATGAACAGCACTCCATCTAAATGGTCGATCTCATGTTGAATCACACGCGCTAATACTTTCTCCGTAGTCATCTCCTGGTAGTTTCCCTCGAGATCTTGGAATTGGACACGAATCTGCACGGCGCGCTCCACTTCCTCGGTTATCTCCGGGATGGATAAACAGCCCTCCTCCAGTACTTCCTTCTCCTCGCTTCGTTCGAGGACAACCGGATTTGCCAGGGTGAAAATTTTCCGCGTCTCGGAATCCTCGCTGACCGGCAGACCAATAACGATAAACCGTTTCAAGATCCCCACCTGTGGTGCGGCAAGACCGATCCCATCATTCTCCAGCATCGTTTCGACCATATTGGACGCCAGAGTTTCCAACTCCTCTCCAAATTCCATCACCTCTTTGGCTTTTCGGCGCAAAATGGGATCCCCGACTATTCGTATATTTAGAAGACTCATCGACTACTCCGATTCTTGTGTCTCCGTGACCACCCGTGCGACGGCGTTCCGATCGAAGATCATTTTTGTCGTCTCATTGACTTTCACGATCAGGGCTTTATCCTTCTCACGAATTCCGGCGATGGTACCGTGAATTCCGCCGATGGTTACGATCTTATCTCCTTGTTTTAAACTACTCAGCATTGCCTGCTGTTGTTTCTGTCGTTTCGACTGGGGACGGATCATCAGAAAGTAGATAACGACGAAGATTAAAATAATAGGGAGAAATTGGAAAAATCCTCCCGATGATCCACGGGAACCTGCTTGCAGAATAATCATAAGTACTGGAAAAGGCATCTTGATTTCCTTCTTCAAGTCGATAGTGATGTTGAGGATAAATGATCTGTTATAAAGTTACAATATATAACGAAATGATTAAAAACACAAAGACGTAGTTTTTGCCCCATTGATTTTAATCCATTAGGCAAGCAATCCGGATGGCACTTGCAATCGACTATAAAGTGAGCCTGGAGAAACAACGAACCGAAGAGGGGAGCCTCAAAGAGAGTAATCTTGTGAAAAGACTCTCGAGCTGAGGAACCGATGCTCCAAGAAATCATTTAACTATAAGAAAAATTAAGCCTTTAACATCTCAATAAAGTCCAAACGGTAGCTGAGATTTTATTCACAGAGTTATTTGTAACTAATTGAGATCTATGGATTATGGAGAATCTTATCGCTATTGCGATGAAGGAAGGTTTTTTGTATACTGCAAATCCGGCATTATTAATCGGAATCTAATAACTTCAAAGGGAATAGATCATTGAGTCCTCGTGCACTCACGCTCCATCCAACCTCAAGTGACATTCTTCTCTTCACTGGTAATTACGGGAGTGGAAAAACAGAAGTCTCGGTCAACGTGGCAAACGCCCTGGCGCGTCGGGGGGAGAAGGTGGTCATCGCGGACTTAGATCTGGTCAATCCCTATTTCCGCTGCCGCGAAGCCCGTCGCCACATGGAAGAGTTGGGTATAAAGGTGGTTGCTCCCGAAGGGTCGATGCACAGCGCTGACTTACCGATTGTAATGCCGGAAGTGTATGGCGCAATTCAAAGAACACCCGGAATAACGGTTCTCGATGTCGGAGGAGATAATGTTGGGGCAACGGTACTGGCGTCACTGGCGCATCTGTTCCATCAAGTCGCTTATGAGATGTATTTTGTTTTAAATCAGAACCGTCCATTTACGGACACTGTTTCCGGAGCGATCCGCTATATTGAGGAGATCGAAACCGCCTCGAAGCTGAAAATCACCGCCCTGGTCGGAAACACACATTTGATGGAAGAAACGGATCTCGAGATGGTGCAGAGAAGCCTGATATTTACGCAGGAAGCGGCTCGATCGCGAGGGATAGCGGTTGCGTTCGTCACGGCGCCCCTAAAAAAACTCCAGGATGCCGCCTTTCTCCCCAAAAATGGTTTCCTGGTTGAAGGCATTTATAACTTCGAGGGATACTCGGCGCCTGTACTACCCGTGGAGCGTATCATGCTGCCGCCCTGGATCAGGGGAAAATCCAGGCGAACCATCGCCACTCACGCACGTGATCGATTTGGAAAATTAACTGGTAATTAAAGGATTTCAGATAATAGGATTTCAGATAATGCCTCTGGTAAAAATTGATTCTGAACGATGTAAGGGATGCGAACTCTGTGTACGCGCCTGTCCTCAGGCGATTATTAAAATGACGAAAGTAATCAATCCAAAGGGTTATTTCTTCGCCGAGATTGTCGATCAACCACGGTGTATCGGTTGTCGATTGTGCGGGATCACTTGCCCGGATCTTGCCATTGAGGTCAGCGTCAATGCGGTGCAATATCAATACTTTGCATATTAATTGTCGAAAGAAGGAGAGTAGCATGGGCGTCTCGCCCATGTTCTTGAAAAACCAGTCTGAGGAGAGTAGCATGGGCGTCTCGCCCATGTTCTTGAAAAACCAATCTGAGGAGAGTAGCATGGGCGTCTCGCCCATGTTCTTGAAAAACCA
>CAZCRQ010000061.1:5721-12180 GCA_964501095.1 uncultured bacterium
CCATGTTCTTGAAAAACCAATCTGAGGAGAGTAGCATGGGCGTCTCGCCCATGTTACCAGTGTTATCAGCTCGAGGAGTAGCGGGTGGCGAAAAAACTGATGAAAGGTAATGAAGCGATCGGGGAGGCGGCGATTCGGGCAGGTGCTTTGCATTACTTCGCCTATCCGATCACACCGCAGACAGAAGTGGCGGAATACCTGGCGCGACGGATGCCGGAAGTTGGGGGAGTATTTTTACAGGCGGAGAGCGAATTAGGGGCGAGCAACATGCTCTTCGGCGCGGCTTCCAGCGGCAAACGTGTCTTTACCACCAGCTCCAGCCCCGGCATCAGCTTGATGAGTGAGGCGCTCAGTTATATCACCTGTGCCGAATTGCCCTGTGTATTGGTTAACGTCTGCCGGGCAGGTCCCGGTTTAGGTGGGATTCTCCCCAGCCAGGGTGATTATTTCCAGGCGACGAAGGGAGGAGGGCATGGTGATTATCATGTCTTGGTTTTAGCTCCTTCCACGGTGCAGGAGACTGTCGAGCTGGTGATGCTCGCCTTTGACCTGGCGGATAAGTATCGGAATCCGGTAATGATTCTGGCTGATGGTTTGATCGGGCAGATGATGGAGCCGGTGGATTTTGATTCTGTCCCCCTGGGAGCGCCGGTTGACCATTCTTCCTGGGCGGCCGACGGAGCCAAGGGACGAGAGCCCCATATCATCAAGACTCTCTATCTGGATCCGGTAGAGAATGAGAGACAAAACATCCATCTTGCGCAAAAATATGAAGCGATGAAGGTCGAAGCGCGCCATGAATTGTATGGCGGTTTGGGTAAACCGGAGTTGATCGTTTGCGCCTTCGGAACTGCGGCAAGGGTTGCCAAAACAGCAATTGAACAATTGAACCTGGAAGGTATTGACGTTGCCCTCTTCCGTCCAATATCACTCTTTCCATTTCCAGAAAAACCATTGGCGGAACTCGCTAAAAAGCGGTATGTAAAGAGATTTCTCTCGGTTGAAATGAACAATGGGCAAATGATAGAAGACATCCGGCTGCATACAGGGTCACGTAAACCGATTCATTTCTTCGGACGGCAGGGCGGTTTTGTTCCCAGCCCGGAGGAAATAGTCGAAGCAGTAAAGAAATTGGTGAATAAACAATGATATAAAGATTGTTTTTCCGTAGAGGTTTCATTACGGAAAAACAACATTTATATCATTCCAGTAAAGCGGATTGTCCGAGAATGTAGGGAAGTCACCCGAGGTGTCATTCCCACGAAAGTGGGAATCCAAGCAGTCTTGGCAATGCTTTAATGTATATAATTAAATCTGATAATTGAACATCACTGTAGAGGAGATAATGGCGATACAAACCATCTTCAAACGTCCCGAATCGATGCGGGAGAACATAACCCATTACTGTCCGGGCTGCACTCATGGGGTGATCCATCGTCTAGTGGCGGAGGTTTTGGATGAATTGGAGCTGCGCCAGCGTACGGTAGGTGTGGCTCCAGTGGGATGTTCGGTGCTCTGCTATAACTACTTCAACATGGATTTTCTCGAAGCGGCTCATGGACGCGCTCCGGCATTTGCCACTGGATTGAAAAGAGCGCGTCCCGACCTGATTGTCTTTACTTATCAGGGGGATGGCGATCTTGCCGCCATCGGCACCAATGAAATTCTCCATGCCGCCAATCGCGGGGAGAAATTCACGGTCATCTTTGTCAATAACGCCATTTACGGGATGACCGGCGGACAGATGGCGCCGACTACGCTGCCCGGGCAAGTCACCACCACCTGCCCGATGGGACGAGATGTCGCAACTGCTGGATGGCCTATTCGGATTCGGGAATTGATCTCCTCACTTCGCACCCCGGCTTATATCGCACGCGGCTCAGTGCATTCTCCACAGTGGATCATTCGCACCAAGCAGTATATCCGTAAAGCGTTTACGTATCAGAAAGAGAACCGCTGCTTTTCCCTGGTCGAAGTGCTCTCCAATTGTCCGACAAATTGGGGGATGACGCCGGTGGAGTCGACGGAATGGCTGGCGAAGAACATGATTCCCTATTATCCACTGGGAGAATTGAAGACGCCGGATGATGAGGATGTGGTGGTGCAGAGGATGATAAAAACGGAAGAGTAATCTCAATAGAGAGGATAATGCAACGAGAAGTCAAGTTTGCTGGATTTGGCGGACAGGGAATTCTATTAGCTGGGAAGTTCTATGCTGAGGCGGGGATCGAGGAGGGTAAGGAGGTAGCATGGGTGCCCTCATACGGACCCGAGATGCGCGGCGGCACTGCTTATTGCACCGTGGTGGTCGCTGACCATCCGATCGGCAGCCCAGTTGTCAATTCCCCCACTGACCTGGTGGCGATGAATCGACCCAGCTTGGAAAAGTTCGAATCAACCGTCAAAAGCGGGGGATTTATTCTGGTAAACAGCAGCCTGATCCCAGATCGGGTCAAGCGCCACGATGTGATCGAGATCCTTGTCCCGTGCAATGAAGAAGCCATCCGTCTCGGCAACAATCGTGGAGCGAACATGGTGGCATTGGGCGCCTACATCACCTGCGCCGGGATTATCAAGTTAGAGACGGTTTTCGCCATTGTGCGGGAAGAGTTTCAGCGCAAACCTCAGTTCATCGACTCCAATCACGCCTGCATCCGGCGCGGCGCCGAAATCGCCAGGGAAGCCTTAGAGGCGGCGCTATGATCACGGAAACGATGCCAGCAAATACTTTAGCAGTCGATGAAACCTGGGAGAAGAAGATCCGGGAGATCTTCGACCGCTATCCGCGGGAAGAGAGCAGCCTGATTATGGTGCTTCAGGATGTTCAGGAAGAATTCAACTGGTTGTCGCCGGAATCGTTGTCTCGAGTGGCGACAGAACTGGGTGTATCACGCGCCAAAGTGCAGGGTGTTGCCACCTTTTACCGCGCTTTCAGTCTTATCCCGCGAGGTCGAAAAGTTATCAAGGTTTGTCTGGGAACCGCCTGTCATGTCCGCGGCGGACAGATGTTGGTTGATGAGTTCGAGCGACGCTTAGGGATCAAGGTGAGTGCCGGGATGAGTGAGGATGGGGAATTCAGTTTGGAGACGGTGAATTGTGTCGGAGCGTGTGCGATGGCGCCGGCGGTCGTCATCGGGGAAAACTACTACGCCAATGTCGGACCAGATAAGATAAAGAAAATGCTGGAAAAGGAACGGCAATCATGACCGTTGCAGAAATAAAATTATCAAGCCCAGCGATGCTTTTAGAGTATACCACGAATGCGATCGATCGCTGCCTGCAGTATAAACTGGAAATAAGAGTCTGTGCCGGACCGGGTTGTCTCGCCCAAGGTGGATGCGAGATCCATGCCGCCATCGTTGAAGAACTAGCAAAACGAAAGAGTGAACTTCTGGCGAAAAATCTCGAGATCAATGCGACACTAGCGACCAAATGCACTGGTTGCCACGGGATGTGCGAAGCGGGACCGATTGTCACCCTGGAGCCGGATCATCTGTTTTATACCCATGTCAAGGTCAAGGACGCCGCAGCGATTGTCGAGCAAACCGTGCTGAAAAACAAGACCATTGAATCCCTGCTCTACAAACAGGAGCCGCGCAAGGGCGGGGGACGGGTTCGACGATATACAGACATCCCATTTTATGCCCTGCAGAAACGGATCGCCCTGAAAAATGTCGGTAGGATCGATCCCCTGAATCTCGATGATTATCTCGCTCACGATGGTTTCCAGGCGTTGGTGAAAGTGCTGACACAGATGACTCCCGAGGCCGTGGTCGAGGAAATCGAGCGCAGCGGACTGCGTGGCAGGGGAGGCGCGGGCTTCCCCACGGGAAAAAAGTGGAAAGGCGCGTTGCGGGTGCGGAAAGATCGGGTGTGGGTGATTTGCAATGGCGATGAGGGCGATCCGGGCGCCTTCATGGATCGCGCCATCATGGAAGGGGATCCATTTTCCGTAATCGAAGGGATGCTGATTGGGGCGTATGCCCTGGGAGCAACCGATGGGTACATCTATGTTCGGCACGAATACCCCCTCGCTGTGAAGCATTTGCAGCACGCCATCGACACCTTGAACCGAGTCGGTCTGCTGGGAGACAACATCCTAGGGACAGATTTTTCCTTCCGCTTGAAGATAACTCGCGGCGGGGGGGCGTTTGTCTGCGGCGAAAGTTCCGCCTTGATGCGTTCTATTGAGGGTAAGGTGGGTGAGCCGCGGGCTAAATATGTGCGTAGTGTTGAGAAAGGATTACATGACGAACCGACGGTGTTGAACAATGTAGAGACCTGGACTTGTGTGCCGGCGATCATCCGAAAGGGAGCGGAGTGGTTCGCCTCGATGGGTTCCGAAGGGAGCAAGGGAACCAAAGCCTTCAGTCTGGTCGGTAAAGTGAAACACACCGGTTTGGTGGAAGTGCCAATGGGTCGCACGCTTCGGGAGATTATTTATGATATCGGCGGCGGTCTGCTCGATGACCGTCCCTTCAAAGCGGTTCAAACCGGCGGACCTTCGGGAGGCTGTCTGCCTTATGAACAGCTAGGTCTGCCGGTGGATTTCGACACTTTGACCCGCGCCGGGGCGATGATGGGTTCCGGCGGGATGATTGTCATGGATGATCGCACCTGCATGGTCGATGTCGCCAAGTATTTTATCAAGTTTCTCATCGGCGAGAGCTGCGGGAAATGCGTCCCCTGTCGTGAAGGATTACGTCAGGTGTATGATCTGCTTTACAAGATTACCCGCGGGGAGGGCGAACTCTCCGATCTGACGAAGATCGAACGATTGTGCCATACGATGGAAGTCGCCAGCCTGTGCGCTTTAGGGAGAAGCGCGCCCTACCCGGTCACCTCCACCATGAAGTATTTCAAAGATGAGTACCTCGAGCATATCGAAGAGAATAAATGCCGCGCTGGTGTCTGCAAATCCTTGATCCATTATCACATCAACAAGGATTGCACTGGATGCCTGGTCTGCAAACGACAATGCCCGGTTGAAGCGATCAGCGGCGAGAAAAAGAAATTGCATGAGATAAATCAGGATATTTGCACTACATGTGGTATTTGTATGGAAGTCTGCAATTTCAATGCAGTGGATATAATTTCCGGCGGTGAACTGATCACCCAACGTGATAAGGCGATGGCGGGCGCGAAGTAGCTTGGGCGTCCTGCAGATAAAAATTCCGGGTCAAACCGGTGGAGGAGTCAACCTGATGAGAGAATCCGGGAGCGGCAATGGTCATAAAGAGTTTGTCCGTTTAACGATTGACGGTCGCTCGATCGACGCTGAAAAGGGGCGTTCGATCCTGGAAGCAGCGCGTAAGCATGGCATTCAGATTCCCAGCCTCTGCTATCATCCGGGGCTGGAAGCCTTTGGCGCCTGTCGGTTATGTGTGGTCGAGATCACCAAACCCGGTTGGAAGGATTGGAAACAACTGGTCACCAGTTGCCTTTATCCGGTGGAAGAGGACTTGATAGTCTACACCCAATCGCCTGAAGTGATGGAGAATCGAAAGGTGGTTCTCGATTTACAGCTTGCCCGAGTTCCGGAATCTGAGGTCATTCGGCAACTGGCGGCGCAGTATGGAATTCATGACACTTCCTATACAAAACGTAAAGATGCTGATAATTGTATTCTCTGCGGGATCTGCGTTCGAGTATGCGAGGCGATTGGGGCTTTTGCCATTTCCACTTTGTCGCGTGGACCGGATAAATATGTCGAGGTGCCGGATCCCAGCGCCTGCATCGGCTGCCTCGCCTGCGCGGAGACTTGTCCCACCGATGCGATTCCCTTCACCGAGAAAGATGGGATTCGTCATATCTGGCATCGCGATTTCGAGCTGGTCGGTTGCGAGAGCTGCGGTAAACCGATGATGACCCAGGAACAAATTGATCATTTTGTCAAAAAATCAGGTTTGCCACAAAATTATTTTACCCAATGTGATAGATGTCTTAAGAAAGAAACCGCAGCAAAATTTGCCAGAGTGATGTTCTGAAGCATCAATCAGATATAAAAAGAGGATATAGATGTCAAAACGTCTCTTCGTCACGCCTTACCGTTGCACCGATTGTAAAAATTGCGAAGTCGCCTGCAGCTTTGTCCATACAAAAAATCCGGAACGACCGTCTCTTACCCGAGTGAGAGCATACACTTTGAAACACGGCGTTAAGGCGGTTGTCCTCTGCCTTCAGTGTGAGCAAGCTGCCTGCGTGACTGTCTGTCCGGTCTCCGCTCTGTTACGTAATCCCGACACCGGCGCGATCGAAAGAAACGATAATTGTATCAAATGCAAGATGTGCACCTTTGCCTGTCCCTTTGGAAATATACATTTTGATATTATCAATGACGAAATTGTGAAATGCGATGTTTGCAAAGGTGATCCAGCCTGCGCCAAGGTCTGCCCGACACGCGCGCTGGTCTGGGCGGAGGAACCGAAACCCGACCTGGCAGCGGATGAAGAGGTCGAG
>CAZCRQ010000062.1:0-12145 GCA_964501095.1 uncultured bacterium
ATCATCGACAACTCTGAGTTTTTCTGATCCAGACATCCAAGGTCGGGGAGAGGATAATTTTTCCCCTGGTTAATCGTTCGGCAAATATAACAAATTTCCAGATGATTTGTTTTATGAAATCTGCTTTTTTCACACTATGAGAGACCTGGTAGGCATCGCCGGCGGTCAAGGCGCCATTGCACACCTTGCACCTTAACGAGGTGATTCGGCACATCTCCTGAATGGTTCTCGCTTCATAATTGAACGGGTGGAATACCGCCGGGTTACGGAATCCGCAGAATTTACCACCGACATTCCATAACTTATCAATGTAACGAACAATAGTATGATTGCGTATACGTAAGTAAAGAATACCATGTTGCGCCAACCTTTTTTTTATCTCCAGCAATTCTTTTAAGGGATGCTCAACAAACATAAAGACATCCCAATAAGTGATCAGATCGAAATTTTTAAAAGTCTCCGGCAAATGTTTTAGTTCTCCTTTATATACTTCCAGGTTCTTCGCTTGAGCCTGACGTACCTGGTCGTTCAATGGTTCAACCCCAATCCCTTGCCAGCCCTTCTTTTGCGCGCAGAGAAGAAAATGCCCAATCCCACAACCAACATCAAGGACTTGCCCAGCTCTCCCCAAATGGCGTTCCACACGATCAAGCGTTCGATTATAAAGCTGTTCCTTGCTCCGGTTGATCGCGGCGGTGGGATTTATTGTGGTATAGTTTGCTGAAGAATCTTCTATCGGTGGCTCTCGTTGAAGTAAGCCACAGGATTCACAATAAATATAGCGATTTCCGTGATAATTCGGATATTTTAAATATGAACTATTGCATATTAAACAACTATTTGACATTTTATTGTTTTCCCGTTATTTTGAGGGCACCCCCGATGGGATGATTTCTATTTTCGGACCTATCGACATGGGCGAGACACCCAGGCTACGCTTTTCCCTTTCACCGACATGGGCGAGACGCCCAGGCTACACTTTTCCCTTTCACCGACATGGGCGAGACGCCCAGGCTACGCTTTTCCCTTTCACCGACATGGGCGAGACGCCCAGGCTACACTCTTCCCTTTCACCTATGGACGTGGGGCAAGTTCGAAAATCATCACCCCACGGTGCTGAACGATGGGAATTTTACGGAGATATTTCCACTTCGAGAGGTCTACTTCCCGCATTTCGCGATACCCTTCCGAACCCTTCCAAACAAACATTCTACCGCCAGGGGTAAGTAGTGATTCCGACCATTGCGCCACCAGCCCCAAGGGTCCCACGGCGCGAAAGGTCGCCATGTCGAAGGCGTGGTTCGTGCGCTTGGTGTAGGTTTCCGCCCGATCATGAACCACGGATACATTTTTCAATTCCAGCGTTTTAGCCATGGTATACAGCGCCAGCGTTTTCGAGCGTCGGGAATCCATAAGGGTTAAAACTAGGTCGGGGACAGTGATTGCCAGTACTAATCCGGGAAAACCGCCGCCGCTGCCCACATCCAACAAGGTCGTACCGCGACGCCAATCGGAATCCGCAACAAATTTCAGACTTTCATGAAGGGATTGGAAAAATGAGGGAAGAAAACTTGTACGTGAAATAAGATTTATTTCCTGATTCAGATCTTTAAGTAAAAAAAGATAGTCTGTCAATTGAGATATTTGAATTTTTTCTAAATCCAATTCGACCATCTTGACGATTGTCAGGATGGATTCGGATGATAAATCAAAGTTTGTATAATCTATTTCTGGTTTTATAGATTTTGAATGAATACTTTTTAAGAGTGGTTTTCTCTTCGAGGAGACATAGCTTTTCTTAGCGCGGTCAATTTTAGGTTTTGACGTTTTTATTTTGCCACCAGGTCTATAGTCTGTGCGAGATTTTTTTTCAGACGGATTGTTCATAATGTATATTAAAGTAATAATATGCGTGACCGTTTGACACATAATCCATAGTTTTCCCTCAGGTGATGACACCTGAGGGCGCCTTAAAACTCCGCTCGTTTCAAAAATACCGACAAAATTGCCAGATCGGAATGGGTAACCCCGGCGATCCTGGATGCCTGCCCCAAGGTGGAGGGACGATGCTGTTCCAGACGTAAACGCGCTTCCGCTGATAACCCGGAAATCTCGCGGTAGGGAAAATCCTCGGGAATTTTCTTCTCTTCATGCGCCCGCAAACGTTCGATTTCACGAAGCTGACGTTTAATATATCCTTCATAAAAGACATTTATTTCCGCCGCGTGTTTCGCCACAGAATCGTCGGGCAAACCATCGGATAATCTTCCATTTAATTTTGCCAGCAGCAGCTCAAGTGAGACCTCCGGTCGTTTCAGGAGCTGCGCCGCGGTTTCGACACGTTCCGGCTCGGGTTCCTGATCAAGCACCAAACCTAACGGTGCCCGGACAGAATGGAGCCGTTCGATCCAGGCTTCGGTGGAGCGGCGTTTGTCACGAATTTGTTCGATTCTTTCCCGGTCGATCAAACCTACTTGGAAAGCTTTTTCCCCCAGACGCTCCTCGGCATTGTCTTGACGCAACAGCAGACGGTATTCTGCGCGGCTGGTGAACATGCGATACGGTTCTTGTGGATCGAGAGTCACCAGATCATCCACCAGTACGCCGATATAGGCGTCGCTTCGAGAGAGGAGGAACGGCTCCAACCCTTTGATTTTTAAAGCGGCGTTCGCCCCGGCGAGCAATCCCTGAACCCCCGCTTCCTCGTATCCTGAAGTGCCGCTGATCTGCCCGGCGAGATAGAGCCCGCTCAGACGCCTGGTTTCCAATGTGTTACGGAGTTCCCTCGGCGGAACGACATCATACTCCACGGCATAGCCGGGTCTGCCGATTTCCGCAGCCGCGCAGCCGGGAAGTGTGCGCAGCGCTTTGAGCTGAATCTCTTCCGGCAGACTCGAGGAAAAACCATTCAAATACAGCCAGGGATGACCGATTCCCTCCGGCTCAAACACCAGAGGGTGACGCTCGCGTGCGGGAAAACGATGTACCTTGTCTTCAATCGAGGGACAATAGCGCGGTCCGATGGATTTTATTGTCCCGTTGTAAAGGGGTGAAAAATGGAGGTTTTCTTCGATCAGACGGTGGGTCTCCGCATTGGTGTAAGTGCGCCAGCAGGTATGCTGCGGCAGATGACGGTGCGTTGTTTCATGAGAGAAGAACCACTCTTCCCGGTCGCTCTCCTGACGTTCGAGGACATTGAGGTTGACAGTTGACGCCACTACCCGCGGTGGGGTGCCGGTCTTGAATCGCGACAGGGGAAATCCATGCTCCAACAAGCTTAATGATAATTGATTTGAGGGAGCTTCTTTGAACCGTCCGGATTGCCAATTTTTTGAACCGACATGCACCAGTCCACGAAGGAAGGTGCCGGTGCATAAGATCGCTGTCTTTGTAAGGATGGCGTCGCGTCCCAGACAGGAAACAGCGCAGACTTTACCATCTACTGATTCAATGGCAGTCGCTTCATCTTCGATTATTTCGAGCTGCGGGTACCGTTCGGCGATTAAACGGTCAATCGCCAGGGTATAGGATTCACGATCTACTTGGGCGCGTGGCGACCAAACTGCCGGACCCTTGGAGCGATTCAACATCCGATATTGAATGGCGGAGAGATCAGTGGCAAGAGGCATAATCCCTCCTAAGGCGTCGATCTCTTTGATCAATTGTCCCTTGGCGGTGCCGCCCATTGCCGGGTTACAGGAGAGACGCGCCAGAGCGGCTCGCTGCTGTGTGATCAGACCGACAGGTACGCCAATTCTGGCAGCCGCCGCGGCAGCTTCCACCCCAGCGTGACCACCACCGACGACCAACACTTCAAACTTCATCTATTTCCTGAATTTACAAATTGTTGGAAATGGAATGTTTCACGTGAAACAGTCATTTCCCAATACAAAAACGAGAAAATATCCCGCTTAAGATGTCCTGACTGGTAACCGCCCCCGTGATCTCACCGATCCTGTTCAACGCCATACGTAAATCTGCGGCAATCAGCTCGAATCCGGTTCCACGAGCCAAATTATCAGCAGCAGAATTTAATGAATTCAACGCTCGATGCAATAGTTCGACATGGCGCTCTTCTAAAAGTATAATCTCCTCGGCTCGATAGCCCTTATGAAAATGGTCGAGGATAAAATTGCGCAGTGAGGTGACACCTTCTCCGCTCAGGGCACTGATTTTGAATTCAACCGAAGCATTTATTCGCTCATTATAAGAGGGTTGCCAAAGATCGCATTTATTTTGAACTAAAAGAACTCTTTTGTCATTTTTTAAAAATTTGGGCGGTTTTTCAAAGTCAGGAGGCGAAATCAACCATATAATAATGTCGGCTTTATTAAGCAATTCTTTGCTGCGACGGACTCCTTCAATCTCGAGGGTCTCTTCTGTTTCCCGTATGCCGGCGGTGTCGAATATTTTGATCGGGATGCCATTCCAGTCGAGAGTCGCCTCGAGATAATCACGGGTGGTGCCGGGGGTCTCGCTGACAATGGCGCGTTCAAAACCTAGGAATCTGTTTAACAGAGTAGATTTTCCCACATTCGGCGGTCCGGCGATGACTACTTGTGCCCCTTTTCTTAACAATTTACCCAAGTTGTACTGATCAATTAAATCATCAATAGATTTATGCAATTTATCAATTTGTTTTAGATTGATTTTAGCTATCTCTTCATCCAAATCATCTTCTATAAAGTCCAATGAGATTTCAATTCGTGAGACCAATTCAATCAATTCCTGGCGAATGGAATCCAATGGATGTTTCAGTTCACCATCGAGCAGACGAGCGGCGGCAAGTCCCGCGGTACGTGTTTGCGCTTCAATCAATGCCGCCACCGCCTCCGCCTGGTCGAGCGACATCTTGCCATTTAGAAAGGCGCGCTGGGTAAATTCGCCGGGTTCCGCGGCACGTGCGCCTAACTCCAATGAACGCGCCAGCGTTGAACGAAGAATTTCCCGTCCCCCGTGACAGGAAAATTCCACCAAATCGTCGCCGGTATATGACGCCGGCGCTCTCCATAACGTCGCCACCGCCTGATCGATCAATTCACCCTTATTGGTCAATATCCGTACCAGGTTGGCGGAACGTGGGGCGTAATTTAAAAAAGATCTAGGGGAAGCGGTGGCATTGGCGCCAATTTTCCAGGCATCTGCGCCGGATAGACGCACCATCCCGAGGGCACCTTTTCCCTCCGGCGTGGCGATTGCGACTATTGTATCGTGTTCGTTCACCTTATTTTGGGTTCGAAATTCCTTTCTTACGGGCAGCTTTTGCCTGTTCTGTCTTTAAATCAGCAAGCTCTTTCTCGATTTTCGGATCGCTCACTTTCATATAATGCTGCTGGATCCAACTAAGCAGATTGAACAATGTGTAATATAAAGTAAGTCCGCTTGGAAAACTGTTGAATAAAAATATAAACATAATAGGCATAATATAGAGCATCGCTTTTTGATTCGGGTCGGTTATTGTCGTTTTAGACTGTAAAAATGTGCTAATCGCCATTACCAATGGCAGTACACAAATCCTATTTCCATAGAGAGGAATTGAAAAAGGTAAAAGAACTAAGACATCCGGCATCGAGAGATCGGTGATCCAGAGTACAAATGGCGCCCCCCGCAGTTCAATGGTCGAGCGGAAGACAATGAACAAGGCGTAAAGGAGTGGCAATTGCAGCAAAGTGGGTAGGCAGCCGCCGAGGGGATTTACCTTGTGTTCCTTATAAAGCGCGCCCATCTCCTGCTGAAGTTTCTGCGGATTTCCTTTGTATTTTTCCTGCAACGCTTTCATTTTTGGTTGAAGCATCTGCATCCGTTTCATCGAGACATAAGATTTCTGAGTCAATGGCCAAATTATCAATTTAACCATGATACTGAAAATAATCAGTACCAAACCATAATTTGGGATGAAACCATGAAGGAATTTCAATGTCCAGAGCACAGCGATCGAAAACGGCTTGATTATTGTCCATCCCCAGGACATAGTGTCCTTTAGAGTAGGATCTACCAGGTTGAGGAATCGTTGCGATAAGGGTCCGAAATAGACAATCAGTTTTTTATCGAGATCGCCGTTTGTCAGGTTAAAATTAAGTCCGGTTTCATAAAGTTTTGGCAGAAATTTTCCGTTGTACAGAGAATCCGGGAAGGTCGCCAGATGAGCCCCGTTAGCCGGCGTCTCAGGTACGATGGCAAGGAGGAAGTATTTATTCCGCTGCGCCACCCAGCGTGTCGGACCGGTGGGCGCTAATTCCGCAATTTTCTTGCCGCTGCTCTTCAGCTTTTCCCGGCTGCTGCCCATGTAGTAATAGGCTTCAGTGTAATAAAGGTCTTGCGCGGAATCTTTTTCTGTCTGCGCCAATCCGCTGCCCCAGGTGAAGAGGGCATTGGCGGCGCCGGTCGCGTCACTCAAACCAAGACTCTGAATATGTACATCAAAGGAATATCTATCCGGGTAGAATGTATACGTTTCTTGGTAATAGCCCCAGGAGCCAAGTGTTAAGGCAAATGTCACGGATTTTTCACCATCCCCTTTATTCAAGATAATTTGATCTGTATCGGGGGTGAAATTCTTCTCTTCGGAGCGGAACAATCCCCTGCCGCCGCGAGCGAGGAGCACCAGGTTGCGATTGGAATCACGAAGGCGTACCAACTGCTCTTGTTCCTGAAGAAAAGGTAAAGTAGGTTTTACAATCCACGAATGCAACGAAGCGCCGTGAGTGCTGAACTGAGCGGAGTATAACGGGGTCTCGACGTCGATGATCCGCGATTCTTCGATAGGGTCTGGGGCATACCACTCGCGTACTCCGGACTCGCCGCCGGTCCGAGCTTCTTCCAGTTCAGTTGTCTTTCTGGGAAGAATTTCCGCCTCTTGTCGAGTCATCTCTGCCTGCTCTGAAGGTCCCTCGGCTAATGTCGAGGGCGCTTTTTCCATAGACAAACTGTCCGCCGTCTCTTCACGTGGAGGAGAGATCAACTTGTAGTAGTAGGGCATCAGCAGCAGGATCAAACCGATCAGGAGAAAGGCAGATATAGTCTTTTTATCCATAATGATAACACAAAGTCAGGTATTTCTGGATATTGGTTATATATTATAATGACTAATTTTCTGATATGTGCAGATTTTGCAATTGTTAAGATTTTACCTTTTCGCACATTTATCGCCCATTGGAACAAGATCAATACCGCCTTCATGGAAAGGATGGCACTTAGACAACCGCCGCAGCGAGAGCCAAGTCCCTTTCAGCAATCCATGCGCCTGGAACGCTTCCCTTGCGTATTGGCTGCATGAGGGAGAGAACCGACATCGCGCTCCGAGCAGCAGTAAAATCGGCGACAGAACAAAACGGTAGACGATAAGCAGCGGCAGCACGATGAACTTCACTGTCGCCTGGTCAAAAAACGCGCCAATCGTATATAATGAGTAGCGTTGTTTCATTGCGGTCTCGGTTTGTTCTCCTTGGGCAGCCGGATCCTCATGGTTGTTATTTGTCGAAGCAGGGAACGAAGAGTATCAAGCAGTTGATTCCAATCCTCCGGAGGTTGATCCAGTCGGATTAAAATATCAGTTTTCTCCGGGAAAAGGTATTTTTCCCGTCGAAAAAATTCCCGCAGTCGACGTTTGGCGTAGTTGCGTCGAACCGCTCCGCCGAAAGGTTTGATCGGTACGGTCACGGCAAAACGTCGGTATGAGGAAGCTAAAAAAAAAGGGTGATACCTTGCCTGTTCACCCTTCTTCCCTCCCTGTGCAAACGCCTCAGGGCGGTGCGACCGCGAAGGATTTCATGCTTCTTCAGCGTTTCTTTGGTCTTATTCATCCGCAACGGTCAAGCGTTTTCTTCCTTTTGCGCGACGGCGCTGCAATACCTGACGTCCCTCTTTGGTCGCCATTCGGGAGCGGAATCCGTGTTTATTCCGTCTTTTTCGATTATGAGGTTGATAAGTTCTCTTCATGATTCCTACAAGCTGGTAAACTTTAAAATTAGACACGAGAATATAGGCGGTGGACTTTAGACAGTCAACTCCGGTATATTATCTTCCCTTAATCCGGAGACCTGGGTAAAACCGGCAGTCCTGGAGTATCAGGCTGCCCGAGAACGGAAAAACCTCATTGGGTGCCCGTCACTACTATTGGTGAGAGCCGAAGAGGAGCATAATGGGTCTTAAACAACGAATCCAACATTTTGGATTAGTTCTCCTACTTGCCCTGTTTTCTTCCAGCGCGCAGGGTGTAGAGTTTATTCCTTTCAAACTTGGTGCCCTGGGCGAAATATATGCACCGTCTAACTGGATAATGGTAAAGCTCTCAAACCAGCATGTCTATCTTAAATCTTCAGACAGCACCACCTGCGCTGAATTCAGTCTGTTTCCCAGCAAACCCGCAGATTATACACGGCAGAAAGTGGCAAAGTATGCCCGCGAACTTGGACTTCCCCCAATCGTCCGATTGATCGATTCCAAGATACTCGAAAAGGCTGGTGTGGATGAGGGATTTTTCATTCTGGGGACAGTGTCGGAAGCTCAAAGCGACAGGAATGATTCTTTATTTACTTTGCCGATTCGTTTTCCGCATGATTCCTCATCTCCGCTTGGTGAAGATTCCCTGGCGACCGTTACGGATGCGGAAAAGCAGCGGCTTTCCGAAAAAAAGCCAATTACGCGCTATTGGATGGTTATTTACTATCGCAAGCACGGCAAGGTTTTTCGTCTGAGTGGGTTCAGCGTCGATCTCCCCGCAGGACCGGATGCTTTATTTCGGATTCATCAGTCTTGGGTAGTGAAATGATGTAGCATGGGCGTCTCGCCCATGTCGCGGGCGGGACGCCCGGGCTACGCATCTCACGGGCGGGACGCCCGGGCTACGCATCTCGCGGGCGGGACGCCCGGGCTACGCATCTCACGGGCGGGACATCCGTGCTACTTTAACTAATGGATTCAAAGCGACTGTGTGTTTCCCAAGATAGATCATCAACCGGCAATGTGTCATTTCCGGTCTAAGTGTCGACCGAAGCTGTTTTGCCTTCGCATACGATTCGACGACACTTCCGCAACTGATAATTTCCGCCTTTTCAACTTCAGATTCCGTTTCCACCGTTAATGTCTGCCCATCCCAATCGAAGCGGGATATTCGTATCGCATCGTCCGGAGGAATCTTGATAGTGATATGAGTGCCGATCTCCTGCAAACTGATGAATTGTCCGGTTCTTAGGGCATAGAGAATCTGCGCCGCTGTGAGGTAATCAGACCGAGATTCATGAGGAGTCGCGCCGGTCGGGAGGAGCGACAAGTCATCAGATAAATCGTCAACAGAATCATCATGCGAAACCTCAGATGTTTTCAAACATTGAGGAATGGAATCCGGCGGTCTGGTACGAGAGTCGACCAAGATATAGCGTTTCGCCGACTGATGGGGGCTGCGGAGATCGTGGTTGTCATCTCCGGCGATGCCCCAGACCAAGCGTCCCGCAGTCAGAGCCTGATCCCAACGCTCCAAACTGGGGCAGGACTTGTTGAAGATTTCCACCGCATCGTAATCCAATTGAATAATGTCTTCCTTCAGCCAGGCGCGGCGGTGCAGTGGGTGGGCGAGAATCAGGAATGACGACTGCTTACGTAGACGCGCGAGGGTGTGCTGTTTTGCTGTAAATGAGGCACCGTAAGGAAAGAGATCGACCAGAGTTTTCTGTATGTCCAAAACGAGAATGTGATGGTGGTGCGGTCCCCAGCCGTGTTCATAAGCGATCAATCGGGAGGCGGGGGAGTCGACCTTACTGATCCGGTTATGCTCGGTGAGGATTACCGCTTTCGCTCCCAGGGCGACATAATGCTCGACCATTTCCTGTGGGCTGAACATGCCTTCCCAGCGGTTGGAATGCAGATGTAAGCACACTGGAACCCATTGGGGAATTCCACTTTGATAAGGGCAGTAGATATCCCCATCGGCGTGAAGTTGAAACTGGACTTTATGTTTATTACGGGCAAGATGAGAGCGTATTGAAGAGATGCCGGAGATAAAGCAGAGAGTCGAGGAAGCGGCTAAAAGATACTCGCGGAGGTATTCGTGCAGGGGAGTGAGGTGTCGTCGCGGGTGGCGGGTGCAATCCGCCTTAACCAGAATTTCGCGCCCGGAAAAAGTCAATCCCAGCAAAGTACTCAACCCGAGCAACAATTGGCTGCTATAATTGAATCGCAGAAACAGCACCGCCGCCAGAAGGATAGGAGCCAACAGAACGCCGGAAATGTACAAATCCCGCTCAAACCGTGGCGTTTTCCATCGTTTGATCTCTTTTCGCCATACCCCGAGAAGCTGTGAGTACATTCCAAGTAGAAGCAACGCACTAAGGATGACGGAAAACTTGATGGTTAATGGGTAAAGGCGAAAGGTTAAGGGCGAAAGGTCAAAATTTAAAGGATAAAGTGAGAAGAATGTCTGAATTGGTGATTTTTGCCAGGCGTTTGGAAGGAGATATGGTAAGATAATACCGAACGATATCGCTTGGATAATTAACGCGTAGACTCCGATTTTTAGCCCGGAAGTGTCACGTATCAGCCAGATGATGAGGAACAGGGCACAGAGCGGCAATCCATATATTTGAAGATAAGCGGATAGATGTTCTTGAGGATTTGGTGTAAGAATAAGCTGAATTGTTTTCAGCAGAGCAAGAAACAGAAGAAAGTTAAATGCAGGATGGAAGCGGGGGGTGGGGAATAGTTTGCCGAAATACAAGATAGAAATCAGCGTAAATCCGATAAGAATTACGGCTGATTTAAGCGGGATACTCAGAGGAAAGCTGACAATAAGTAATAAGAGCCAGATTTTCCCAAGTGTCAGCCAGATAAATCGTTTTTCCGGATCAATGATGTCCGATTTTCCGGGTTTATCTTGCCCAAGGACTTTGTGGGAAGGAGCGAATGGTCTCGGTGAAAGGGCAAAGGGCAAAGGCGAAAGGGCAGAGAAAGAAACCTTCCACCTTTGCCATAATTGTTGAATCGATGTCTTATCAGGGCGAGATTTCATGGATCAGAATCAGTACTTCATTGAATACAGTATCCGGTTGTATGGAGGCGACCGGCAGCCCGCGCCCTGCCAGAATTGCACGATGCGGCACACTTTGCGGAGCGAATCGGGTATAAACCTCATGATCTCCGTTATAGAGGACAACCATCGGGATGTTTCTCGCCGCTGCCGCTTGAACAATCCCGGTGTCCACCGTGATCAGAAGACATGTTCGAGCGATCAAGGCTACTGCTTCCATAAAGCTCTTCGTTTGAAAGGCGTGCACAAAAGGAAAACTTTCCGCCAGATTGGAACACATTAAGACATCAAGTGGAGAACTGATCGCGAGGATTTGGATGTTTTCAAATTGTTTTCCCAATTGTTCAAGCAAATTTTTCCAGTTTTCAAGAGTCCATTTTCGAGAAGGCTGGCTGGCGGAGAGATTAAGCGAAACCAACAAAGCCTTTTTATCCTTCACGATTGTCATTTGATTTTCCGCCCAATACTCCGCCGCCGGATTGCGTCCGATGTGCAATCGACGGGAAATTGCTGACGGATCTATCGAAAATGGTGTCATCAAACGTGAAAAAGCCTCGCTTCTGTGCTCCTGATCCCAATCGTGGGGAATCGCATGCGTCAACAAAAGATCATGATGGGGATGGCTCAGCCCGATCCGGTAGGGTGCTCGTGTCAAGACCAGCAGCAAACTTTCCGTAAATGCCGGGTGACCTTTGGGTAGTACAACCACTTCGGGATGATAATGGATGATTTCCACTATCGAGGAAAACCACCCAGGAAGTTTGGCATAAAGGAACACTTTCCGTATCAAAGGATCACATTGTGCAATTTCATAACTTGGCTTGGTGACTACAACCGCCAGCTCTGCCCTTGGACGAGCGTGCGCAATGGCGACAATCAACGGGGTCATAATGAGAAAATCGCCGCGCAGCACCGGCGCCAGGATCAGTATACGGTTTACAGAATACGGTACCTGACCGAGGTTCCTTTGTCGAATACGTGGGAAGAGGCTCGCTAGACGAAATAGCTCCTGTCGGAACCAGGCTCTGGTAAATATAGGATCGCTCACAGTTTGATTTTTGTAGATGTTATTATATGATTTAGCCTGTTTATCAATTCATTCTGAGTAGCATGGGCGTCCCGCCC
>CAZCRQ010000063.1:0-12075 GCA_964501095.1 uncultured bacterium
GATAAATACAGATGGTGTAAGCAACGGTTATGTATTGATTGCCCATGACATGACTGATCGTCAGGAAACGATCGAAGCGTTGTCAGAGAGTGAGGAACGTTTCAAGACACTGTTTGAGAGCATCCCGGATGCGATTTTGTTGACGGATGCCGAGAGCGGGATCATCCTCGATGCCAATCCGGCGACAGCCAAATTATTCGAGAAACCGGTCGATCAAATCATCGGATTATCTCACTCTGACTTGTATCCCGAGGAGAGCTGGGAGAAGATCAAGATATTATTTGCCGAATTGCCGGTTAGAACCTCTGGTGCGGAAGAGGAATTTTTCGAGACCGAGATCTTACGTGCAGACAATGTCAGAATCCTGGTCGAGATTCATAGTCGAATGATTTCCTACCGTGGACGCCAACTTATCCTGGGAACCTTGCGTGATTTGACGCAGCGAAAAATTGCAGAAAAAGCGATGCTGACCTCTTCAAGATTGGAGGCAACAGCGACATTGGCGGGCGGGCTTGCCCATGATATCAATAATCTTATGGCGACCGTGATGGGAAATGCTGAATTGTTGAAGATGGACTTAGCCCTGTCGACCGAATCGGAACCCCTGATGGATGCTATTCTCAAATCCGCTGAACATGCAGGAAAACTGGCGCATGAAATGCTCGCCTTTGCCCGTCAGGGGAAGTACCAAACCAACCAGATCAATCTGAATCATGTGGTCACGGAGTCACTCTTGATACTCTCACATCTGAAACCGCCAAGAATCCACATTAAAAAAGAGCTTGCCGAAGATTTATCCGCCATCATCGCTGACTCCTCCCAGATCAACCAGGCGATTATCAATGTCTATAACAATGCTATCGAAGCTCTTCAGGGTGAGGGCGAACTCATAATACGTACCAGCAATGTCGAACTAAAGAATACCGATCTTCACGACGTTTCCGACATTCAACCAGGTTCTTATGTTCTCTTATCAATCAGCGATAATGGTTGCGGGATGAGCGACGAGACACGGCAGTTGGCGTTTGAACCGTTTTTTTCGACTAAATTCACCGGACGCGGGATGGGATTGGCGGCGGTGTATGGAATCGTGAAGAATCACAACGGGTACATTACCCTCGATAGCGCCATTGAGGTCGGTACGACCGTTTCAATGTATTTTCCCGCTATGCAGAAAATTTCGCCATCTCCAGAGAAACCGAAGGATACATTAGTCGGAGGCACGGAGACTATTCTAGTTGTAGATGATGACGAGACCATTTTGGCGATCATCAAGCTGCAATTGGAACACTTGGGATATACTGTGCTGACCGCGAAGAATGGAAAAATTGCACTCGATCTCGCCCAGGCTTACGATAGTGAGATTCATCTGACCCTGTTGGATTTGAAAATGCCGGTGATGGATGGTCCCGCAACCTTTGACCCATTGAAGAAATTGCGTCCGAAGATAAAATTCGTGATTTACAGCGGCTTTGAGCTTGACCAGGAAGCTCAATCATTACTTGATAGAGGCGCCTACGCTTTTTTAAGTAAACCCACCCAATTCAGCACCCTGGCAATGACAGTACGCAATGCTCTGGATGAGAATGAAATTTTATAAATGTTGTTCTCGGACAGCCTGTTCCGCGGGAATGACACTAACCGCGAGTCTTCCCAATCTCGGACAGCCTGGTAATATGAGAGATCACTTTATTTTTGAACAAAATCCAGCAAATAAGCATGGCAGACGGTTTTATCACAACGCCATCTCTTCCACCTCTGATCGCGCAGCAGGTTCAAACCAGCTTGAAAAATTGGAAAGAAACCGCGAAATCCGGGGATGCTGTCTATCTCGCTGAAGCGTTAAATCATCGTGGGGAATTAAGCAGCCTGTTGCAGAAATTTATTATAAAACGCCAGAAAATCGCTCAGCGCTGGCAGTTTATAACATTAGGCTGTTCCCTCTTTTTAACCTTAGTGTGCCTGTTATTGGGAGTAGCGCAAGTGACTTTGACAAATGGTTTGATCGTCAATTCTCTCGCTGCGGCAGGTCTGTTTTGCTTCGCTCTCCTGATCTCCTGGCTGCCATGGCTGATTGGCAGCCTTCAGGCGCAACGCCTCCGAAATAAGAATGGGAATTGCACCTGGTTCCACGCGGCATTACAGTTCTATGATCAAAATGTGATCCTGGAATTCTTGCGGGAAACAAAATAAGAACATCTCGCAGCCTCAAACCGTCCTAAAATCCATTTATTCACACTTGACCGCAGTGCCATTGGCGCAGACCATCAGCATGTTCGTTCCACCGCCAACACCGATGGTTTCATAATCCAGGTCAACTCCGATCACCGCGTTGGCGCCCATGGCTTCCGCTTGCTCGATCATGCCCTGCAACGCCATGTCCTTGGCATCACGAAGCACCTTTTCATACGATGCCGACCGCCCCCCGACAATGTCACGTATACTGGCGAAAAAATCACGGAAGATATTCGCCCCCAAAATAGTCTCCGAACTGACTATGCCGTAATATCTGACAATCTTCTTGCCTTCGATGGCTGGCGTGGATGTGATCAACATGGTCATCTCCATTTTTATCTCACCATCAGGACACCAAGACACCAAATCACGAAATAGGCGGAATGGATGGTTTCTGTATCTTTGTGCATTTTGGTGAGATGGTTTTATCCCTAGTATTATTAATACGCATTACCTATTTGAAACAGCGAAGAACAAGTATTTTTCGCCTTTTCTATTGCAAGTCATTTTTCTATAATGTAATTTGAAATCGGGGGAAAGATCAAATAAGGAAAACTTATACAATTGGAGATCTAATGGAGAATCTGGAAATTGCCTGGCTGGCAGGAACACTGGTCGGAACGGTGTTGATCGTCGCCGAGAATGGAAAATTGAAACGCGTTTATCTTGATCTGAAAGGCGATCCGGAGGAGAGAGCGCGAGAGATGTTTCCGGATGCAAAGTTATCTGGCGATAGTGTCAGACAAATCGCAGAGGTTTTCAAGGAGTATTTCAATAAAAGAAATCTCACTGGGATTCATCGATTGGACTTGATAGATGATGTTGACAAGACTCCGTTTTTCCATGAAGTGTATCGTTGTTTGAAGGAAGTGGCACCGGGTACAACCGTGACTTATGGGGAGTTGGCAGCGCGTGCGGGCTATCCACGAGCGGCTCGTGCGGTGGGCTTGGCGATGGCGACTAATCCGGTACCGATTGCCATTCCCTGTCATCGGGTCGTGCCGCAAGCCGGAGGGCTGGGCAATTTCGGCGGTGGAGTACATCTAAAAAGCTTTGCTCGAACATGAGGGATATATTATTAAAACTTGACAAGTATGAACAAAACAAATAAAATCCAGGATAGGAAAGATAGTAAAGATTTTTTATGGAGAAGACAATGAAAACACTATTCATCATGCTGCTTCTGCTGATTTATGTAAGCTTGGGGACAGCACAGACACTGATCCGTCCGATAGGATGGATAGAGATCGACAGCCTCGGCACCTTATTGAACCCGGAGCAGGCTTATGATAACGATTTTAGGGATTTTCAAACTTTCGCGGCGATCAATTCGGAAGGTTATTATGAAACTGTCGAATTTGGTTTCCATCTTGAACAAATCCCTGAAGAATTTGAACTGTATTACATACGACAAGTGAATGGAGCCGGTCGAGGCATAGAAATGCCAGGCTCCACTTCCATCCTTTTTTATGATCAAAACACGCAGAGCTGGATCAGTAGGCTGCGTATAACACGAGATGAACCCGCCGAGCTGCGGATGCTTCCTTGCACTCCAAGAGACATAAATTGGGAAGGCATTCTCCGCGTTCGATTTCAAACAGTCTGTGGGAGAAATATGCCAGGTCCCGGTCCGGGGGAATATCCAGTCAATGTCAGTTTGTATGATCTCTACATAAGCCTTGACATCGAACAGGAGCGCACCCTGCATGTCGATTTTCGACGGAATTATTACGAGTTGATGGCGTTCAACATCGTGCCGCCAAGTCTAAATGCTGATAACATCTTCTTTGATCTGCCTCATTTAGAGATTGTCTACCAGGATGATGGAAGAATTTACATTCCTGTATTTGTCAATACCATTTTCAACATCACCTTAACCGAGGGGTATCAGGTCTTTTGCAGCGATGTTTCCGAGCTGGAGATAACAGCTCCGCCCTTAGATCCGGAGACGGTTTATCCCTTGTTCCGCAGACGCTGGAATTGGCTTGGTTATCCCTTTGATTATGTGGAAGACACAGTGGCTCTTTTTGGCGAATACGAACAATATAGCCCCGTAATTTTAAATGATAATGGCGAGATTCATATTGCGCCGGCAATGCTGAGCTTTCTGGCGCGTCCGGGTGAAGCCTTCTTCATCTTTGTGAGTGAAGATATTGATTTGCAATTTCCTGATACTGGCGGTATTCCTCAACTCAAACCTATTCCACAAACTCCACCACTGCCGGTAAATTGCTGTATCACTCCCACCGGACTGCCTTATGCGGTTATTATCGAAATGGCAGAAACACTGAGGCAACAGAAACCGGCGCAGGTGGAATTGTATGATGGAGAATTGCTGGTCGGGGCTTCCATTGTCGATGAGAGCAAAGATGTTGTTGCGGTGACGGCTTGGGAAGGTTCGCCGGAGCACGGATTACCGGGATTTGTCGAGGGGCATCCGATTGCTGTACGGGTTCTGGCGGCGAATGGGACTTTGCTTTATGTTGCTGAAAACTCCGGTGCACGGTTTGGGGACGATCCCTACTCGACTATTACTTTGAATTATTCACCATCAACCAGCATTGCCCTTCCGGAAAAATTCGAGATGCTGCCTGTCTATCCCAACCCCTTTAACAGTACAATTGTCATCCCTTTTGTACTTCCTAATGATGGTGATGTCAATCTGGTATGCTACAACCTCCAGGGACAGCAGGTCTATCAAAAGGCTCTAACTTTCACTACCGCGGGTGCGCAACAATTCACTCTCGATGTTTCACCATTGAACCTGGGAACTGGAATTTACCTAATTAAGACAAGTTATAGTAAAACTCAGCAGGTACAAAAGGTGATTTATTTGAAGTAAGGATAGCCGTTTCGCGTAATCCTTTGGTGGTATGTTTTGGGTAAATAAGATATATGATCGCGCCGAGCCGCAGAGCCGCAGAGATGTGGACGTGGGAAAACGGAGGAATTGTTGCATAAAGCGCATCGCAAACAAATACAGACATATCTGCGGCTATTGGGGAAGAAACTTGGCTATCTGCTCAACTTCGGGGCAGCTCTGATGAAAGAAGGGATTGTGTGTGCGGTTAACGGTCTGGAGGAAGATTACCTCAGCGCCTCCGCGTCTCCGCGCGAGATGAGGTAAAGATATCTCGCGCAGAGGCGCGGAGACGCAGAGGTTATTCTAGCATGGAGCAGAACACACAGGATTTTCAATCCTCATCAACCTCTCAGATCACCAGCGGTATGGTTCGTGGGACAGTGGGCTTTGCGGTGAACCGTCTCGTCGATGCGGTGATCGGATTGTTATTGGTGCCGTTCACTTTGCATCGACTGGGGAGTGAAGCGTATGGACTCTGGGCGTTGTTTTATGCGGTGACTTCATATTTCAATCTTGCCGATTTGGGTTTCGGGGCGAGTTTAAATCGGCATCTGACCACTGCTCTGACCGCTAAGGATGATGATCAGAAATATTGTGTATTTTCGACCGGATTTTTCTTTTTTGCAGCGTTCTCTCTATTGTTATTTCTCGTCGGGATAGCGGTGGAACCGTGGATTATTAAGCTGTATCCCGAGGTTGTGCTGTTTGGGGTGACCGGACGCTGGGTTTGGCGCGCCATGGTGATCGTGCTGGCGTTGGGATATCTCTCCAATTACGCCAGGGCATTGATGATCGCCTCCCATCGCGCAGATCGTCTGGCGATTCTGCATATTTTGATCGGACTCCTGAACGCGGCGATGGTGGTGCTGGTGCTCAGTCTTGGGTGGGGATTGCTTGGTCTCGCCTGGGGTTCGGCGATTTTTGGGATTTGTCGCCTGGTGTTGTTTTATACTTCTGGAATAGGTAGTGTGCCATCCTGGAAAGTGGGATTGAGCGGCATTCGCAGGCAGACGCTGCAAACGATGTGGAAGTTTGGGATCACTGTTCAAGTGGCGCGGATCGCCGATATGATCAACATGCAGTTCGATCGCGTGTTCCTCGGCAGGGTGCTGGGATTGGGCAGCGTGACGCATTACGACATCGGGGCGAAGGCGGCGTCGAGCGGCAACATGGCGTCGCAGGTGACCTTGTACGTGATCGAACCCGCCGCCGCCGCCCTCACTACCCAGGGTGACAAAGAACGATTCACCGAGCTGCTACAACGGAGCGGGAAATATGTTGCCCTGTTGACCATGCCGATCGGCGTCATTCTAGGGGTGCTGGCGGAGCCGCTGCTCACCTTGTGGCTGGGATCGCTGCCCGATGCGCGGATTGTCTTTGCGCTACGGATGCTGATCGGGGCATATCTGATCGGGACAATTACTCAACCGTTGCGTCTTTGCGCACGTGGGGCGGGATTCCCCGGCTGGGAAGCCAAAACCGCCGGAATGCAGGCGATTCTGAATGTCGGGCTTTCAATTGGATTGTATTTCCAATTCGGCTTTGCCGGGGTTCTCGCCGGGACACTGATCGCAGCTCTTGCCGGACAGCTTACCTTTACCCGAATCGCCCTCTCCGGGCTCCAGCAGCCGATTTGGCGGTTCTTCAAGCACGCCTGGCTGGGTCCATTGTCTATTTCGATAGTCGCCGGATTGGCGACCGTAATGGTGAAAATTTTACTCGCGAATCGGCTGCAACTGTTTCACCTGCAACCCGGCGAGGGACGTCTGGATGCCTTGCCGTTATTGATCGTCTGCGCAATGGTTTTCGGGATTGTGTATGTTACCGGCACTTGGGGATTACGAATAGTTACTGTCAGCGAGATTCGTGGTTTGATCGACCGGTTGAAGAAGAGAACCGGTTGATGCGCCTCGTTCATGTAGTACAGACCCTCGGGCAGGGGGGATTGGAGCTGCTGCTGGAACGGATTGTCCTGGGGCAACGGGAGCGCGGGCATCAAGTACGTGTTGTCTGCCTGACTCGCGGCGGCTGGATCGCGGATCGCCTAAGAGAGCAGAGAGTCCGGGTGAAAATCATTGGCGCCGACCGCATCTCCCTGTCGAATCTGCTGACTCTCCGAAAGGAACTGCTAAAGGGCAGACCGGATATTGTTCACCTTCACGCCATGCCCGCGGGAACACTTGGCAGGTTGGCGCTCCTCGGAAGTGGACTGCGCACTGTCTATCATGTTCACACCATGCTCACCACGGCTCATCGTTTGACGCGCGCCCAAAAACTACGTGAACAAGCCCTGGCGTACACCGGCAGCGCGATTATCGCTATCAGCCAGGCAGTAAAAAGAGACTTGGTCGAAGGAGTCGGGATTTCTCCACATAAAATAACAGTTATTAGTGGAGGAGTGCCAGATTTATTGCCGAACGAACTAATTCTCAAAAATGAAGCACGGAAGCGATGGAATGTGCCAGATACGGCGAAAGTGATTGCCTGTGTAGCAAATCTCTTACCACATAAAGGTCATTTGACACTTTTGGATGCAATGACAAAAATTCCGGATGCCTGGCTTCTTCTGGCGGGCGAGGGAGAGGAACGAAGACACATTCAATCTCGGATTGCTAAGCTTGGTTTGGATGATCGGGTAAAACTTCTTGGCAGGGTGGAGAATATCGCTTTATTATGGCAGGCGGCGGATGTGGCGGTGCAGCCCAGTTTTCCCCGTGAAGGTCTAGGCTTGGCGGTAGTGGAAGCCAACCGCGCCCAGGTGCCGGCGGTGGTTACACGTGTCGGAGGGTTGACAGAAGTCGTAGTGGATCGGATCACCGGCTTGATCGTGGAACCGAATGATCTAGAGGAGATGGCGAAAGCTTTGCAACAACTTCTCGACAATCAAGAACTTCGTCGCAACCTGGGAGTCAATGCCCGCCATCGCTTCCTGAAACACTATTCCCTTGAAGGTTATCTCACTCGGTTGGAGCAAGTTTATAAGGATCTACATTCAACCTCTATTCTACCTTTTCCTCCACTACTTTCTTCACTTCCTTAACTTCTTTCACTTCTCTGACTTCCTTCGCTTCCTCCTCATCCTTCTTAAGACTGGAATAATCCATCTTTGCCATCTGGTCATAGAAAATCCAACGGAAGTCGGCTTCGTGTTGAGCGTGTTCCATGAGGATTTTCGCCATGGCGGGATCCATTTTCTTGAGCATCCGGAAACGGGTTTCAGTGTTCGCCCAATCGGCGACTGGAATTTTCGGCGCTTTGGAATCCAGGATCAGGGGATTTTTATACTCTTTGCGCAGGTCGGGATTGTAACGATAGAGGTGCCAGGAACCGCTGAGGACAGCATTTTTCTGCGCCTCCATGCCCTTTTCCATGTCGATGCCGTGCGCGATGCAGTGGCAATAAGCTATGATCAGGGAGGGACCATCATAAGCTTCAGCTTCGAGGAAAGCACGGACACACTGGGCATCATTCGCGCCCATGGCGACCTGGGCGACATAAACAGTGCCATATCCCATCGCCAACAGTCCCAGGTCTTTGCGCGGATTGGGTTTTCCACCAGCGGCGAATTTGGCTACCGCTCCCAACGGCGTGGCTTTCGAGCACTGACCGCCAGTGTTGGAGTAGACGCCGGTATCAAGCACCAACAAATTGACATTGCGTCCGCTGGCGATCACATGATCCAAGCCGCCATAACCGATGTCGTACGCCCAGCCGTCCCCACCGATCGCCCAGACGCTCTTTTTCACTAAAGCATCCGCAACACTGGCAAGATTTCCCGCATCAGGGGAGTCGATCGCTTTCAATTTCTCGCGCAGCGCCTCGACCCTCTCACGCTGCTCGAAGATGCCCATCTCGTTGGATTGATCAGCTTCCAGAATCTGCTGCACGAAAGAATCGCCAAGTTGCCCGGAAAGGCGTTTTAAAAGTGTCTTGGCGTAATCGTTCTGTTTGTCGATAGTGAGACGGAAACCGTAAGCGAATTCCGCCGCATCTTCGAAGAGGGAGTTGTTCCAGGATGGACCTCTGCCGTCTTTGTTGAATGTCCAGGGAGTAGTGGGGAGGTTGCCGCCGTAAATGGAGGAGCAGCCGGTGGCGTTACCGATGATCGCCCGATCCCCGAAAAGTTGGCTGAGGAGCTTGACATAAGGAGTTTCCCCGCATGCCGCACAGGCGCCTGAATACTCAAACAAGGGCAAAAGGAACTGCACTCCTTTTACCGTATTCTGCTTGACCAGGTTCCGCTCCACTTCCGGTAATTCGAGGAAGAACTTGTAATTTTCGCGTTCCGGCATCCGCAACGGCATCTGAGGTTTCAGATCCAACGCCTTGTGCCCGGCAATTTTCTTGTCCTCCACTGGGCAGTACTCAACACAAAGTTTGCAGCCGGTGCAATCTTCCGGCGCAACTTGGATGATATATTTCATCCCCTTGAATTCTTTTCCCTTATAGTCGATGGATTTCAAGGTAGCGGGCGCGTTTTCGAGATACTGAGGTTCGACCACTTTGGCGCGCAGAGCCGCATGTGGGCAAACGAGAATACATTTACCGCACTGGATGCAGATATTCGCATCCCAGACAGGTATATCGAGAGCGATATTGCGTTTCTCCCATTGAGTCGTGCCGGTGAGGAAGGTACCGTCGTCGGGGAAAGCACTCACCGGAAGGTCATCACCCTCGCCGGCGATGATCCGTCCCAGAACCTCCTTTACATAGTCCGGCGCTTCTTCGGGAACTGTCGGCGGACGATCCCAGGTGCTGGTGACTTCCTGTGGATAGTCAACTTCGAAAAGATTGGCAATCGTATCATCTACCGCCTGGAAGTTCATCTGAACAATCAAATCGCCTTTCTTACCATAAGTTTTCTTGATGGAATCCTTGATTGCCTGGATCGCTTCCTCGCGTGGCAGAACGCCGCTGATGGCAAAGAAACAGGTCTGCATGATGGTATTGATACGAAATCCCATGCCGGTGTCGCGTGCGACTTTATAGGCATCGATCACATAGAAATGTATATGTTTATCTATAATCTGCTTCTGCATTTTGCGAGGGAGGGTATTCCAGACCTCATCCTTGCTAAATGGCGTATTGAGCAGGAAAACGGCGCCATCCTTCGCTTTGTCAAGCATTTCATAACGCTCGAGGAAGGTAGTCTGGTGACAGGCGATAAAGTCCGCACGATTCACCAAATAGGTGGAGCGAATGGGAGATTTTCCAAAACGTAAATGGCTGACTGTAATCGCGCCGGCTTTCTTTGAGTCGTAGACAAAATAACCCTGCGCGTAGTTGTCGGTGCCCTCGCCGATGATCTTGATCGAGTTTTTATTCGCCCCGACCGTTCCATCGGAACCTAAGCCGTAGAACATTCCACAGAAGGAGCCTTTTGGTTCGGAGTTGAATGATATGTCCAGCGGAAGACTGGCGAAAGTAACATCGTCCTCAATACCCACCGAGAAGTGATGCTTTGGTTTCGCCTTCTTCAGGTTATCAAACACCGCTTTCACCATCGCGGGAGTAAATTCTTTGGAAGATAATCCATATCGTCCGCCGACCAGGAGGGGACGTTGCTGAAAATGAGCGTAACCTTCAAAGTATGCTTCCTCGATGGCGTTGACACAATCGAGATAAAGGGGTTCGCCTGATCCGCCTGGTTCCTTGGTGCGGTCGAGAACCGCAATCTTTTTCACAGTTTTCGGGAGCGTTTCGATAAATTTTTTTCCAGCAAAGGGACGATAAAGATGCACTTTGATCACTGCGACTTTTTCGTCCCGAGGCGCGAGGAATTCAACCGCCTCATGCGCAGTATCCGCGGCGCTTCCCATGATCACCAGCACTCGTTCGGCATTCGGGTCGCCGATATAATCGAACAAATGATACTGTCGTCCGACAATTCCGGCGAATTTATCCATCACTTTCTGGGCGATGTCAGGGACAGCGGCGTAATATCTATTCACTGTTTCCCGCGCCTGAAAGAAGACATCCGGATTTTGTGAAGAACCACGCAAGATGGGGCGATCGGGAGTCATGGCGCGAGCGCGATGAGCACGGACTAAATTATCGTCGATCATTGCGCGCATGTCGTCGTCGCTGAGTTGCTCGATCTTTTGCACCTCATGTGAGGAACGGAATCCATCAAAGAAATGGACAAACGGCACCCGCGTCTCCAGTGAGATTGCCTGGGTGATCAATGCGAAATCCATCACTTCCTGTATTGACCCGGACGCCATCAGACCAAAACCGGTTGAACGCACGGCATTGATATCGCTATGATCGCCGAAGATCGACAAGGCATGAGTGGCGATTGCTCGCGCCGAGACATGAAACACGGTGCTGGTCAATTCCCCAGCGATCTTGAACATCGAGGGGATCATCAGCAGCAAACCTTGTGAAGCGGTGAAGGTGGTGGTCAATGACCCGCTTTGCAACGCCCCATGCACGGCGGCGGATGCACCCCCCTCACTCTGCATCTCGACTACTTGCGGAACTGTTCCCCAGATATTCGTATATCCCTTTGCCGACCATTCATCTGCCCATTCACCCATGTTCGATGATGGCGAAATAGGATAGATCGCACATACTTCATTGATTTTATGAGCCACATACGCGGCAGCTTCATTTCCATCAATCGTAACCTTTTCTCTCAACACGTTTGTTTCCTCTTTAAATGTATTATTCTGCTTGATCCGGTTAGAAAATTCCCGATTCTTACACCTTTACAATATGCGTTCCTATTTCGGAAAAGGCAACTAGTGAATCGAGTTAAGAGAGGCTAAGAGCCGAACAATTAGAATTGTTAGTTCGTAAATGGTTTAGAGTGCGCGCTTCAGCGCCTTTGAGTTCGAAGTGCGCTTCAGCGCGTTAGAGTATGGAGTTCACACTTTAGCGTGTGGGAGTTCGGAGTTCACGCTTTAGCGTGTGGGAGTTCGGAGTTCACGCTTTAGCGTGCCTTCACTTATAGTTCAAAATCCATATTTTTATTC
>CAZCRQ010000064.1:0-12024 GCA_964501095.1 uncultured bacterium
CGACTGACACCACATCAAATCGCAAGCACGGAGGCTTACGCTACCCCTCATTTCATGGATCGCAAGCACGGAGGCTTACGCTACCCCTCACTCCTCACTCCACTTTAAATTTAATATATTAATGTGATTATACAATCGAATGTTCATTTATCTAATGAAGCGGGATAATAAAAATGCGCCAATCGACTCTTTCTGTCATTCTAATTATTTCCATCGTACTCTTCTCATCGACGAGGACTTTTTCCGAGATCGATACTTCTAAAAGTGAGGAAGAAGATAAATCCAAACCGGTAGAGAGTAATCTGGAGGGTCCGCGTTTCGGTGTGACGCTATTGTCGGATGAGACAAAGGATCATGTTGGAGATAATCATCTGGAACTGGTTATTTCGCAATTTGGATGGCAATTAGAATACGCGGTCACACCAAGCACCGGTGGAAGTTCATTCGTGCTCGAGGGGATCATTCTCATCGGAGGAGTCGAGCAGGGATTTTTCCTGCCAAGTGCTACTGGTATTGTTGGATTACGTTTCGAAGATGGTTGGGAATTGGGTCTTGGACCCAATTTATCGGTTACTGGTAGTGCGATTACTCTGGCAATCGGTAAAACTTTCGATTACAAAGGCATTAAAATTCCCTTGAATTTTGCACTTACCGCCGGTCCGGGAGGTGAACAATATTCCATGATTTCAGGATTTGCCCTGAGACGGACGAAAAAATAAATGCGAATAATTACAAATAGGATGTGAATGATATTAATGATGAACAGGATATATATCATTATATGAATAATATCCTGTTCATCCTGTAAATCCTTGTTAAACTTCTACTTCATCAGCATCACCTTCTGAATTCGCACCTCACAATTATATTGCACCTGGAGGAAATAGAGTCCGCTCCCGAGATCAGCTCCAACCGCATCGGCATCGAAGAGGAATTGATGATAACCCGCTTGATAAAAACGATTAACCTGCAGAACTTGCTGCCCGAGAACATTGAAGACTGAGATGATCACCTCACCCGCTGCCGGTAGGGCGAACGGCACAGTGATCGACGGATTGAACGGATTCGGGTAGCCTTGACCAACTGCGAACTCGGTAGGTATCGAGGTGTCGAGCGCATCCAGGGTTAGGTCGGCAAAAGCGCCAGTGCCGAAAGTGAATCGATTGTCATTTAGTTGAGCGGCTAATGCGCCATCCGATGATTTTACCTTGATGACAATCGAATTACCCAGTTTAAAACCTTGCAGACCATAATTCGGCGATCCTCCCCAGGCAACTACTGGAGTTATTTCGCGCTCTTCCAACACTGCCCCTTTTCCAACCAACAGATTGCCATCGTACAACTCGATAATCGCCGGATGTTGCGATTTCAGAGCTTCGGTCATTCTCACCAGAACCACATAAGGCAAACCGGTTGGAGCGGGAGCACCTTCGACTGCAGGAAGGTTTAAAACATCGGAACTTACGATCTCCGCAGCAAAAAAATGATGATACTGAAATGTGACATCGTTCTCGACAAAAGTGAAATAACCTTCACCGGGACGCATAACACCCAAGGTGTTAAGCGGTATTTCGGGAATCCAGAAATCGCCGTCATCATTCATTATGATGTAAAGCTCTTCCGCAATTTCCTGAAGAGCGAATACCACCGGCAATTCGACCCTGAATGGGTATCCAAGCCAATTCCAACGGTTGCTGGATAATGAGAATTCCAACTCAGGATCAATCGACCGTCCCTCAAGTACAAATTCAGAGGGCGCATCACAGTAGATGCCGTATCCTTCGGTCAGATCGATCTCGCCAATTGTATTGATATCAGGCGGAACATAGATCGAACCATCATCCTGGTAGACAATCTCGAGATGAGGAATTGCTCCAAAAACGGATCCTGCATCCATTATCTCGGGCTGAATATAGAGAGATGTCAATTCAAAGTAATTCTCTTGAAGTGGAATTGCCATCGTATAATATCCGATGATTTCAATCGAAAGGGGAATGATATATGTCTGATCGATGGCGTTATGATTGACCTCGAGCCAGGCGATATAATTGTCCGGCGGCAGGTTTTCCGGGTTAATCGTCACCGCTATTTCCTGTTCACTGTCGGGTTCGAGTGCTCCCATCTGGGGATCGATGTCGATCCAATGAGTGTTAAGATCGAGTTCCCAGATCTGAATCCGATCCTGTGCCCCGCCATCTATTACCACGGCAAATGTCCAGCAAAGCGGATTGAATTTATTGCTGACATCCGCCTCCTGTAGATAACCGCCGCCTTCATAAGTGATTACATCGCGGAGATTACCGGTATTGGGATTCATCTTTTTGATATGAGAGGCTATTTCATCGTCGTCACGAAAGATGAGATACAGGCAGAATCCATCAGGATCATCGGGATAGAATGCTATCCCGCGTATTTCTTCTTCCAGTTCATATTGGTGAACTGTCACAGGTTGGTCACCGGAGAGATCCAAGCCATAAAGCCCTTCCGTAGAAATGCAGATCCAAATAAGATCTTCATTGGTATCATAGGCAATGCCTTTGGCGATATTCAATGGTACTTGCCAACTTTGGACGGCAATCACATCATTGCCGGTGAATTCCATCTGGTAGACTCGTCCCCGGTCGTGACCATACAGATAATGTCCGTCGTTTGTCAGTCCATAAAATCCAACAGAGCTGTGATTTACTACTGGCTGATTGTAAGTGGCGAGATACAATCCATTCCGGTCATAACGATAGAGTCGGTTGATTCCCACATTGGAATTATACGATCCCGCGACCCAGAACGAATTATTAAAAAAGGTAACACCTCGGTTTCTGGTTTCGCCTGGGATCAGATCAAATGAATAGAATTCATCCCAGGGTTCATCTAATTCCCCGGTACTATTCGAGACGTCGTAACCGCCAGCCATTTCCGGTTCACGTAACAATACTTGAATCTCATAGTCCAAATTCCCATTTCCGAAATTGCTCAGAGTGAAAACATCCCCGACAGGTTCATCTTGCCGGGCATGAAATTGAAGGAACTCGGTATCACAATGAAATTCCGGATGGGTCATTCCGGGGATACGCCCGTCTTGACCATCGCCGCCAATTTCTATGGTAGTCGTCTCATTCTCGCTAACCTCGACCCCTTCAACCAGAATATCGTTGAATCCTGTCGCTTCAACCACCAGGTCATGAACTCCGATCATCACATTATCAAGCCGGAAATAGCCTTCCTCATCGGTGTCCGCGAAATAGTATCTATTCAGGGTGGAGACTCTGGCATTGACAACCGGATTTTCATTCTCATAGCGACGAACATGACCATCAATTGAACCTAAGATTAGATTGTAATTGGTTGAAAATAGAATAGCGCGTCCCTCTTGTACCCGCGCCGCGCCAGGCTGAGGTTGATTCCAGTAAGAGTAAAGTATTCCATCGGTCTGGGATTCATCCTCGATGCCTGTCGTGTAGTATTCAACCCTGCCATGCCCGCCGGTCGGTCCGGTGGTGTGAAAAACCGGTCCGTATTGGAAGAGAATTTCGGCATCATTTGTATAAGTCAGATGACCTAAAACCTGATCATAGATGATAACTTCGAAAGTGCAGCTTGACTGCCACATTCCTTGATAATCCGGAAGCTGATACCATTCGACGATGAAGCGGTCATTAGGTTCATCATAATAAGTGAATACCCCTCCTCCTTGTAATGTAGTGCGATCATCCCAATAGGGTGCGATCATATTCGGAGGACCCAGTGGTGAGGGAATCCAGTAATTTTCCAGATCTGTAAAGTAAACCAAGTCGCCTAAGGAAATCCAGCCATTTGAACAAACCAAAGCGCGGTTATATACTTCGCCATAGTATTGAACTGGAAAAGGAAGACCAACTGAAACAGTATGGTCGTTATTGTTGGTTAAATCGATTATGTTCAGGTTGGTACCGTTATAATCATGGTCTTCAACAATGGGATTGATTTCGATCCACTCATATTCCGGATGTAACTGATAATCAATGTCGGTATTGTCAAAGGCATAGTATCCATAACGGTCGGGTCCGCAAGGATCGGTTGAGCGGCGCGAACCGATGGGGATAGTGATCAGCACGGAATCGACCTGCCCAATTTCGCTGGTCACAATCAAACGTGCGTGTGCTATTGAGCCGGGGATCATTACTGGATTAGCAGCAATAAGAAATTCACCGCTGGTTTGTGTCGTCTGCATTGGAATTGCCGGGAAAGGAGCCACAGCCTCAGGAATCGTGAGATAATTATCGAGGCTTTCAAGAAGTCCATTCGATGGAGAAAGATCGCTGTTTCCAACGTTCCTGAGTTGAATTGTGATCCTGGCGTTTTCACCCGGATCGAAGCCGTCGAGACCTTCCATATTCACAAAAGCCAATTGTGGAGCGTTCACAACGATTGGGAAGTCATCCCTATAAACAGCTTCAACGCTCTCTAAGATGATGTCGAGGTGCAGAATCCAGCTATTTTGAGCCTCTGGCGCAATCTCCACTAGGATTAAATCATCCCCCAGCACCGATTCACCAGGTCCGATATCGCCGAACTCCACAACGCCGTTGATCTCTACTGCCCAGGGATCATCACCAGAGGCGGTCGCCAGGACATCGATTTCCTCAGCAACACCGTAATTCTTGGCTTCAATCAGCAATCCGATGGTTTCGCCCGCTTCCGGAATACCGTTGCTATTGCCCACCGTGCCGTTTTCACCATTATCCAAGAACGAAATTGCTTCATATCCCAAGCGAGCCTGCGGAGAAACCACTTCAATCTCCTGACGATAGGGTCTGAAGTTCTGGTGAGTGACTGTCAACATCGCTTCTCCGGTGAATTGGAAAGGCGTCTCTAGAATGACTATCCCCTCGCTGTTTGTAACACCCTTGGCGATAATCTCCTCCTCTTCATCGACTTTGTAGAGAGTCACCCAGGCGCCGGTCAGGGGGCGCTCGCCATCTGTCACAGTTACCGAGTAGCTGTTTTGCCCCAGCTCGAATTCAGCTCCCGCTCTTATCTCCAAATCCTGTGGAATCGCTGTCCAGAGCCAGAGGGTGGGATCACCCATCAGGCTGACCTTATCGCAGAACTCCCGGTAATAAATCGGTTGATTATGGATATAATTGGTGTAAAGGTTCATCCAGGCGCCGAAAACTCCATCACCCATAGCCGGTTGATGCAACCTGAACAAGGCGAAAGCCACACCTCCGGACAGGGCATTGTTGCGTCCCTCGTTGGTATAACAGGTCGCTTCTCCGATTGCACCGATCGCGCCTCGGGGTGCTTGAGCAGTCCCTAATCGTATATGATGCTCACTGATACTGGTAAGCCCCATCCAGTCTCCAGTCTGATCAGTTATTTCACAGGCAAAGTAAAGTTTGTCTATATTTGCTAAAGAATTGATATTGTCCTGATTCAGACCATCACTGATCCCTCCGAGGAAGTTGTAAAATGTAACGCCTTCATTAAGAGAGCTAATTGTTGGAGTTACATTTCTGTTACGTGTGTAGTTCGTATCGACTTCCGTGTACCCCAGATTGAGCATCTCATAACGCCAATAACTGCAGGCATTACACGTAGATACGCCAAAGTAGTGCCAAACCCCCAGCAAGGCGCCGCGGAGATACCAGTCGGTTTCCTCCAGGTACGGTTCACGTTCGTATCTAAAAACCTTGCTCATATAAGTACTGAGCATTCCAATATTTTCGACACTTATCCGTCCTACCGCCACATCTGGAATCTGATCGTCAGGGGTCATCAAGGAGTAGTAAAAATCGCCATAACTCCAGTGATCTCCCGGTGGTCCCGAGGGGACCGGGAGAAAACCAGTAGCATCTCCGATGATTACAACGTAATCGAATTTCTCTTCCGCTTCCTCCCAGCGCTCGATCAGCAGATTATGTATGTTGAGACTAGTGAAATCATCCTCAATTTCGTTGTGCATGATAAACTCCAAGTCCCAACCCTTTTGACGCTTCCATTCAATCCAGGGTTGTAAAGCACTCCAAAATAGCCCTTCTGGTCTGGTGTCGTTAAGCACCACCTGGACATGCCCGCGGTAGAGTTCGTACTCATCCAATTCGTTCTCATCCCAGTCGAGGAAGAGACGGTACCAGGGCAGGTAGGTTTCGCTGATTTTGGATGGAGATGATTCCAGTGCGGAACGATCATCGTCATTATTGAAATTCAACCTGACCTGGATGTTGGAATAAACCCGTACCTCTTCTCTAGCCGTATTTACCTGGATCGGGCTGACTACGAGTTTGCTCACCCGGAAATCATGACAGATCCCGGGAGCGTCGACAGTGGCGATTTGTTCAGGATACCATTCATCACGTGGTTCTTCTACCTGCGCCAAAGCCTGCGGATTGGAATCATTGAAGTAAGCGGCATATTCGATCCCGCTTAAGGTTTCGTATTCCGCTTCGATAACTTCGACCGTCACTCCCCCTGTCGGCGGCAGACGAAACAACCTGCCTGTTATTGGGATCAATGGATACCCTTCTTCTTCGATGAATCCCCCATTCAGCAGCTCAGCGACTTCAACCGGCGCTTCCTCTGTCCCGACAGTTGTCCAGACAGGCTCCACCAGCTCCAGAGCGAGTAAAATCCCATTCGCCTCGCTACTGCGGCTGGTCACCTGCATCGGTAAATCCGACACAGACGGCATCATGTTCACAGCGGCAAAGGACGTTATTGCCAGAATCAATGATGCTAAGATTATCAAGATTACTCGTATCATCTTTCACCTCATCGTTAATGTTCTATCCATCCTGAAAATCCCTGTTAAACTATTACTTCAATAATATCACTTTCTGAACATGTTTTTCACTCTGATACTGAACCTGCAGGAAATAGAGCCCGCTGACCAGGTTCACCTCTGCAATATCCGCATTGAACACAAACTGACAATGCCCCGTCTGGTAGACACGTAAATCCTGATAAACTGTCTGCCCCAGAACGTTGAACACCGTGAAGGTCACTTCCCCTTCCGATGGTAAGACGAAGGGCACGGTGATCGACGGATTGAAGGGATTCGGGTAGCCGGAGGCGACGGAAAATTCTTTTGGAATTACAGAGTCAAGAAAGTCCAGAGTGACTTCGGTATAAGGATCTTTTCCAAAGGTTGCTTGATCATCGGTAAATCGGGAGAGCTGGAGTCCCTCGGCGGATTTAACCTGGATGATAATCGGATCGCCTTTCTTAAAACCCGGCAGTCCATATTCCGGCGAACCTTCCCAGGCAATGACCGGCGTGATCTCATAATCTTCAAGGACTGTCGCTTTGCCCACCAGTAATGAATTGTCATACAGCTCTATTGTCGTTGGATTCTGTTGCTTTAGGGCTTCGGTCAAGTGCACAATGACCACATAAGGCAATCCTGTGGCTGTAACAGAGTCATCCTGGTTGGAAATGGATGTCGATGGCATGTACTGATCTTCAGCGAGAAGTTGATTAGAGTTGTATTGAAAGGCTACATCCTCGGAGGTGAATATATAGAGCCCGTCACCAGGGCAGATTACGAAATTAGGCAACCAAGGTGGTAAAACCATTCCACCCCTATCATTCTGCGCAATGATAAGTACATCATAGATTGGTGATAATGCTAAACTAGCCCATAAGGGAAAATCGAAGGGATATCCGATCCAGTTCCAGCGTCCCGCGGTAATCGAATATTCAGTTTCCGGATCCATCAATTCACCCCCGATACGCCATTCGGATTCCGCCGAGCAATAGATTCTGTACCCTTTAGTAAGCGAAATATCGCCCATGGTGTTCAGATTTGGGGGAAAGAAGATTCTACCGTTATCCTGATAGACGATCATTAGATTTTGCACTTCTCCGAATACAGATCTAGCATTGAGATTTACAGGTACTCGATTTGTTGAGGCGAGTTCGAAATAATTCCTGTGTAAAGGGACTCTTGTTTCCGGAGCAATCACTTCCAGTTCGATTCTGCTGAAGCCATCATTTACGAATACCCCATCATTATCCCCCTCGATATAGGTAACATTCGCCTCCAACTCGCGTTGATATTCGGCAGACCAGACTTTAAAGTTTATGGGATTATTTTCCATAAATCCGGGCAAGTCAAGCTGTTGATTGATTTGATTCTCCTGCCACGCGGTGAGCACCAAGGGGAATCCGCCCCAGGGTCCATCAATGCTAGCTGCGCCCACACATAAATCGCCGTCATAGACAGCGATCTCATTCGCTTCATTCAGCGGAAGACCATTAAGTGTAGCATTATTAACCAGGAACGAATGGTATTCTTCGGTAGGTTGTACAACTTCAAAAACATCCCGGCTCCAGCCTTCCCAGTCGATTTCCGGGATAAAGGGGCTGGGATGTTCCAGAAAACGTTCATCATAGAGATAATTTCTCTCATAACCTGTCCCTCCACAAGTCGAGCGATGCGTATATCCCCTTCTTTTCTGCGCCAGCGAACCACGCAGGAAAATCGTTCCTCGTTCATCTTCTTCGCCAAGACCGTTTGGACAGGGCGGGCACCAGCAATAGGCATCACCAAAATCATTTTGATGCTCAAAAGAAAATTGTTCACCAAGGGAAAATAGGAAAGATGTGATGACAATATGAGCATTATTATGATTATCCCCTTGTCCGATGCCGTTTCCCATGCCATTTGCTGGCGTATCCCCGATGAAGATATTACTTTCGCTTACAACGTAAAGGAAATTGGGGCTGTTTTCAGGAATATTTTGCGCGACATCGACATAATCGTCATAACGAAGGTCGTCGATGAGATAGATATTTTCTGCTGCTCCGATGGTGGTGTTGCCGGAAACAGATGATCCCTGCAATTGTAAACTACCATTGACAAAAATAGCCAGAGCTGGACCATAAGGAGTTGTAGTACTCCATTCGATAGCGTCTTCATTAAATGGAACTCCTACTCGCCAGCCCACGATATTCCAGCCATCCTCGCCTCCAGTGCATCGATACTGGAGTAATCCTTCCTCATTCTCGATGAAATTCCCCTGCTCCAACGCTGCGGAGCGGATCGTTAACATCTCGATAGGAAAGTATGCCCTAGGCCAATTTAGGATATAACCGATATCAAATTGGGGATTATAGCCATACCCATGAATAAAATCCTCCGCTGAACAGGTCACCAAGTCATGAAAGATTGGTGTGTATTTTATACCGATCGCTGAATTGGAATGATGCAGTCCACTGACTTCATCGCGTGTCCAAAACCAGATGATTTCATGGAATTCTGTGATTTCGATTTCTGTAATGTACATATAATCCGAAAAATTACGAAAATTCGCTAGAACCTGCACAGTAGAAAGAACCGTCAGAACCAGCGCCGCGATCAAAACTTGAAGCCTTTTCATGGTTAATCTCCTCGCTTTTAAATACAGGATGAGAAGGATATTAATGATAAACAAGATATATCATTTTTATCATCAATATCCTGTCCATCCTGTAAATCCTTGTTAAACTTATATTCACGATCAATCCAACAATCAAGGTATATCTGAAAACCTGAATGTCACATCTTCATCGACAAACACATAATAGCCCTCCCCCGGCTGCATCTCGACAATTGTGTTCAAACCAACCGCCGGAATCCAAAGACGTCCATCATCGGTGAGAACAATCGTGATCTGTTCGGCAATTTCCGACAAAGCGATCTCCACCGGAACCGCGTCCTGGAAGGGAAAGCCAAAATAATTCCAGCGTCCGGAGTAAAGTGTATATTCTATTGCGGGATCGAGAAGGGTGCCGGTGATGGTCAATTCGGATGGTTGATTGCAGAAGAGTTGATAGCCTTCACAGACGTCGATATCACCAATTGTATTGATCCCCAGCGGTGGGGGAATAAAGATCGAACCGTCATCCTGATAGACAATTTCGAGATGCGCCACCTCCCCGAAGACAGAAGCAGCATTCAGGTCGGCTGGCATTATATAGGTCGAGATCATTTCAAAGTAATTCGCCTGCAGCGGGACAGTCATGGTGATTTCAGGTCCTTCCCCACCAATAGCCTGTGAGCAGTCGAAAATCGCAAAATAATACCCATCCGAGATATAGGCATAATTGCCGGAGACCGCGATGCTAGCAACCCAGCCCAGAGTATCGTAGAAACCACTCTCTATTGGATTTGTCGGATCGCTGACATCGATTATACGAATACCTGAACCACAATCCGCGACGTAGGCGTAATTACCAGAGACCGTAACACCATAAGCAATGTCAGGTGTGTCGTAGAAGCCACTTTCCATTGGATGTGTAGGGTCACTGACATTCACTATACGCAGACCTGACCTATAATCCGCGACATAAGCAAAGTTGCCAGAGACCGCGATACCATAAGCCAAGCCTCGTGTATCGTAGGATCCTATTGATACTGGTTGTGTAGGATCGCTGATATCTACGATGAGAAGACCTCTGTCCTCATTAGCGAGATAGGCGTAATTACCAGAGACTGCAATTTCATCAGTATAGCTTAAAATGTTGAAAGTACCAATCTCAATTGGTTGCTCTGGATTATTGATATCCACAATGCAAAGATCCACTGAGCCATCTGCTATGTAAGCATAACTGCCGGAAACCACGACATCCCTAGCTACACCTGGGGTGATATGGAAGCTGATTTCCATCGGATTTGCAGGTTCGCTGACATCTATGATGCGAAGACCAGAATTACCATCAGCGACATAGGCATAATTGCCAGCGATGGTGACACCATAAGCATAATCTGGAGTGTCATAGAACCCAGTCTTTTCAGGATTCTCCGGATCGCTGATATTTACAATTAAAATACCATCAGACCCACTTGCGAAGTAGGCGTAATTACCTGAAACCTCGATTTTCCCAGTCCCGCTTGGTGGGTCATAGAAGCCGGTCTCAACAGGTTGAGTTGGTTCACTGATATTTACAATGCGAAGACCGGTATCTTCATCCGCGAGGTATACGTAATTGTCGGAAACCGCGAGGCCTAAAGCTCTGCCTGGTGTATCACAGGAACCAATCTCCACAGGTTGCGTAGGATCGCTTATATCAATGATGCGTAAGCCATCATTCCAATCGTGAGCGACATAGACATAATTGCCTGAGATTGCGACATCTAAGGTTACGCCTGGTGTGTCGTAAGAGCCGATTTCTAAAATCTGTGCTGGATTGCTGATATCCACGATACGAAGCCCTTCACCATAATCTGCAATGTAGACGTAATTACCAGAAACCTCGACACTCCTGGCATAATCCGGTGTATTATAGAAACCGCATTCAATCGGTCCCGCCGGATTGCTGATATCCACGATGCAAAGACCGGAATAACCATCAGCGACGTAAGCGTAATTGCCGGAAACTGAAACACTTCTAGCACTACCTGAGGTGTCGTAAAAGCCGATCTCAATAGGTTGCTCAGGATTGCTGACATCCACGATGCGAAGACCTGCATAACTATCAGCGACAAACGCATAATCACCACTAATCTCAACATCCAATGCATCATCTGGCAGATTGTAGAAACCGCATTCCACTGGATGCGCTGGATTGCTGACATCTACGATGCGAAGACCTCCCTCACGATCCGCGAGGTAAACGTAATTATCAGAAACCGCAACGCCATTAGCAAAGTGCGGTGTATCAGAGAAGCCGATTTCCATAGGATGCAATGGATCGAAGATATCGACAATTCTCAAGCCCGAATATGATGTTGCCACATACGCATAGTTCCCTTGTATAGCTACTTCATAAGCGGCATTCCAAGAAAAGATTCTGCCTATTTTACTAACGTTCAAACTATCTTGTGCGGTAGTCGGAACCGTATACACCAACATCGATAGCACGAGCAAGCAACAAATTGACAAAGATCGTTTCATCTTTTTCTCCTTATAGTAGGCTATTCGAGGTCACCTTCAATTCATCCGAAGCATCATTCCCACGAAGGTGGGAATCCAGGCAACTGTGTATTTATACAGATATTTCAATTATTACTATAAAATCCAATAGTAGCGATGTTCAATTATCAGCTTTAATTATATACATTAAATG
>CAZCRQ010000065.1:0-11888 GCA_964501095.1 uncultured bacterium
CTGTTAATTGTGACTACTCCGGCATCGTCAAACAGCTTCGCCACCTCGCCGATACGATGAATGTTCTCCTCTCGATCTTCCGCCGAGAAGCCCAGGTTTTTGTTTAATCCATGACGGATATTATCGCCGTCCAGTACATAGGATAAATACCCTTCCTTGATCAATAGATGCTCCAGTGTAAATGCCGTAGTGCTTTTTCCCGAGGATGGCAACCCAGTCAGCCAGATCGTGCAGCCCTTCTGACTCAATAATTTCTCCCGTTCCTCGCGTTCTACATGGCTTTCATGCCAGGTTACATTGGTCGCTTTGACTTTCAATTCTAACTCCGTCTTTGAATGGTTGATGGATCAAATTTTAAAATCCGTTATCACAACTTCAAAGATATTGAAACTCTGCAGGCTGTCCGAGAATGTTTGGGAGTCTCCCAGGGTGTCATTCCCGCGGAACAGGTTGTCCAACGTCTCTGCTGGATCAATTTACTCGCTAGTAGTTCATGTCAGCTAATTGGAATAATCGAATGAATGGTGAAAATCTATTCAAAGGAAAAAGCGTTAAAATATATTGTCTTGATTTATATAGAGTAATAAGTGATGTACCGGACATGTCCGGACATGCAGAACTCCGACTCTCCTTGCGCCTTCTCCCGAATTGGTTCTATTGAAGCTTGAATGGATTGCCTCTATCTTTTATTGACAAACAAGAACAGTACTAATCCCAAATCATTGTTTATAAATAAATTACAACCAGCGGAAAAAACCATGTACTGTTACCTCACTATCAAGGTCTAATATGTATCCTATCGCTGGTAATAGAGTGAAGCGAACGTGTTTGCTGATACCATTCCTTTTTTGCCTCTCTTTTTCACTACACAGTTATATTCTTGCCCAATATTACAATTCACGCATATATACGGAAGCCGATGGTTTGCCCAGCTCTGAAGCTTATAGTGTGGTTCAAGATTTTGAGAATAAAATTTGGTTCGCCACACGTCAGTCTGTCGCCAGTTTTGATGGCTTACACTGGACACCGTATAATTATTCGAAAAGCCTTCCACATCAGGAATATCGGCATCTTGCTGTCGATCCGGCGGGGCAGATCTGGGGCGTCACCCGTAATCTGGAACTCGCTTTTTTCAACGGCTCATCATGGAGAGCTTATACCTCCTATCCTCAAGCTTCCTCCGAGGATTATCACCACAAATGTACCCTGCCTCCCTATTCTGACCTGACATTGCATTTTCGCTACTGCTCCTTTTCTGAAGAAGGTGAAGTCAAATATCGGATTATATTGGAAAGTTTGGATCATGAAGCGGAAAAGGAATACTTCACCACGGCTCGTGAATACCAATTCGCCCAGCTTCGCCAAGGCAAGTATCTTTTTCGACTTACAGCGCAGAACGCTTTAGGAATTTGGAGCGATCCGGTTGAAACCGAAACCATCCATATCCTGCCCCCAATCTATCTGCGTCCCTGGTTTCTGGGAATCCTTCTTATAATTATCATCGGACTGATCGTCTTCGTTGTTCATTACTTCTTGACGCAGCGACATTCTCGTCTCTTAGTAGCTTGGGTCGAGGAGCGTACTGCCGATTTAAAGAACTCCAATGACCGTTTCATCACGATAATGGACAGCATCGACACACCGGTTTATGTGGCGGATATGGAAACCTATGATATTCTGTTTGTCAATCGACGGGCTTGCGATATCTTTGGACATGTTATCGGCAAACGGTGTTGGGAGGTGTTTCATGCCGATAGGGAGGCTCCCTGCGATTTTTGTACGAATGATAAACTACTCGACAGCTATGGAGAACCAATCGGGGCTTATGTCTGGGAGATGCAGAACTCGGTCACCAAGCGTTGGTATGAATTGCATGATCGGGCGATCAAGTGGATCGATGGACGTATTGTTCGCATGGAGATCATGACCGACATCACCGAGCGAAAGCAAGCCGCTGATGAACTGAAATATCGAATTTCCCTGGAGCAATTGATCAGCGACATCTCGGCATACTTCATCACTCTACCTTCAAGCAAGATAGATGCTGGCATTCATTATGCCTTGAAGAGAATCGGCAAGTTTGCCAAGCCCGATCGCTGCGTTGTCTTTCTCTTATCATCTGAGGGCGAGAAAATCAATAACACCCATGAATGGTGCGCGGAAGGCATCGAGTCCCAGAAAGAACAAAAACAGAATATCCCGGTCGAACAGATCCGCTGGTGGATGAATAAACTGCACCAATCGGAAGCAATCCACATTCCACGTGTCGCCAAGATGACAATGGAAGCCGAAGCGGAAAGAATTTTTCTTGAGCGGATGGGTGTTAAATCCTTAGTGGTCGTCCCGCTGGAATCACGTGATACTTTGATCGGTTTCTTAAGCATGGAATCCGAACAGATCGAACGAAGTTGGTCGAATGACCTGATTTCCGTCTTGAAAATCATTGGCGAATTTTTTACTACTGCGATGGAACGTAAGCGAGCGGAAGAGACAATCGACCGAAGTGAGCGGCAATTCCAGCAATTGGTTGAAAACCTGGCGGATGGCATCGCATTACTCGATGTAAATGAACGCTTTGTCTTCATCAATCGCGCTGGGGAAGAACTCTTTGGAAATCCCTTTGGCGGATTGGTTGGACGAAATCTCAAGGAATTTGTCACTCCGGATCAATTTGAAATCATTTTAAAAGAAACAGAAAAGAGAAAGCAAAATATCAAGAGTACTTATGATTTAACTATTATATTGACTGATGAAGTGAAACGACAAATTCTGGTCTCAGCTACCCCACAATTTGACAATCAGGGCAATTATGAAGGATCATTAGGCATTTTTCGGGACATTACAGAACTGCGTGAGTTGCAGGCGCAGTTCCGTCAGTCGCAGAAAATGGAAGCGGTAGGGCGCTTGGCGGGTGGTGTGGCACATGATTTCAATAATCTGCTGACCGCCATCAACGGGCATATCAACATGGCGAAGCTCAAACGGGATATTCCCGAGGAGTTGCAAGCGGAACTGGATCAGATTCTAAAAGTATCCGAAAGCGCAACCAATCTCACACGTCAACTACTTGCCTTCAGCCGAAAACAGGCGCTGAATCTGAAAGTCCTCAACCTGAATATCATCATATTAGACATGACCAAAATGCTCAATCGTCTGATCGGCGAGGATATCACCTTGAACGCCCATCTGGCGCCGGATTTATGGCTGGTAAAAGTCGATCCGGGACAGATGGAACAGGTCGTGATGAATCTAGTGGTCAACTCTCGTGATGCCATGCCCCAAGGCGGGGAACTTGATATTATTACCACCAACAGAGACCTTGATGAATCTTTTGTTCGCAATCACCCAGGGAGTAGAAAAGGGTCCTTCATTCTGCTGGAAGTGAAAGACAATGGGATTGGCATGTCGAGCGAGGTGGCGCTGAAAGCGATGGAACCCTTTTTCACCACCAAAGAACCCGGCAAAGGGACGGGGTTGGGTTTATCCACCGTCTATGGCATCGTGAAACAATCTGAGGGATATATTTGGATCGACAGTAAGGTTGGTAAAGGAACCTCGATTGATATCTATCTTCCCTCGGCTGAACAAAAGACAGTTTCAAAGACTGTAAAATCGGAAGAAAAGGCGATCCCCTCCGGTAAAGAATCGGTACTGGTAGTGGAAGACGATGAGAATGTCCAGAATATGATCGTGAAGATGCTGGAACTCCAGGGATATGATGTCTATCAAGTGATGGATGGCGCGGAGGCTTTTCAAGCCGCTTCCGCGATGAATCAGGCTGTTGATCTCTTGATCACCGACATCATTATGCCGAACCTGGGCGGGGTGGAACTGGCACTACGTCTGATCGACCACTGGCGAAAGCTGAAAGTGATTTTTATCTCCGGTTATACCAGCCAATCGATTCCTGAAACTCTCCTAAAAAATCCTCGCGTAGTTTTTCTCCCCAAACCTTTTCAATCATTGAAACTGGCAAAGATTGTGCGTGAATTGCTCGATAGGTAGGTCTTGATTTTGACACGAAATAATCCTTTGAGCTAATTGCAGCCAGTGCCTCCCAAATCGTACTTTTTAAAATAGTGTGTGTCATGGTAGCGTAGGCGTCCCCGCCTGCGAGAACATATCGCAAGCACGGCGAATCGCAAGCACGGATAAATCGCAAGCACGGAGGCTTACGCTACCTTGAGTAATATACCCAACTAAACAGATACATTTTAAAGAGGAAAAAAATGCCTTATTACCATCATCCGGTTCGAGCGCCCCGTGGCGCGGAACGAACCTGCAAGGGATGGATTCAGGAAGCGGCGAAACGCATGCTGCTGCACAACCTGGAGCCGGACAATGCCGAACTGCCGGAACAGTTGATTGTCTACGGCGGACGCGGGAAAGCCGCCCGTACCTGGGAGGATGTCAACTACATCATCCGCGAACTGGAATCCCTGGAGAACGACCAGACTCTAATGGTGCAATCCGGACGTCCGGTAGGGGTGTTTACAACTCAAGAAGACGCCCCTCGGGTGCTGATCGCCAACTCCAACCTGGTGCCGCACTGGGCGACTTGGGAGCATTTCGACGAGTTGGACAAAAAGGGGCTGATTATGTTCGGTCAGATGACCGCGGGCTCCTGGATTTACATCGGCACTCAGGGGATATTGCAAGGCACATACGAGACCCTCGCCGCGTTGGCGAAGAAGCATTGGAAGAGCAGCCTCAAGGGGAAACTAGTACTCACCGGCGGACTGGGCGGAATGGGCGGCGCGCAACCCCTCGCCGTCACTATGAACGAAGGAGTGGCGCTGATTGCCGAGGTGGATAAAATCCGTATTGAGAAACGTATTCGCACCCGCTACCTCGACACCTGGAGCGCCGACCCGGATGATGCCATCGCCAAAGCGCTCGAGGCGAAAAAACAGGGCAAGCCGCTCTCTATCGGGGTGCTCGCCAACGCTGCGGAGTTCTTCCCCTATATCCTGGAAAAGGGAATCATCCCGGATGTGGTCACCGATCAGACCAGCGCCCACGATGAACTATATGGCTATGTCCCCCACGGCATACCTTATGAGGACGCCCGGCAACTGCGCCTCTCCAATCCCGCTGAGTACAAAAAACGCGCCCTGGAGAGCATGGTGATTCATTGCCGGGCGATGGTGGAGCTACAAAAGAAAGGCGCAGTGACCTTCGATTACGGCAACAACCTGCGCGGGCAGGCTCAGCGGATGGGATACAATGAGGCTTTCTCATATCCCGGCTTTGTTCCCGCTTACATCCGCGATCTCTTTTGCGAAGGGAAAGGACCGTTTCGTTGGTGCGCCATCTCCGGCGATCCCGAGGATATTTATACCACCGACCGCGCAATCAAGGAACTCTTCCCTCACGATGTTGCGCTGAATCGTTGGATCGACCTGGCGCAGAAAAAAGTCGCCTTCCAGGGACTGCCATGCCGGATTTGCTGGCTCGGGCAGGGTGATCGAGCGAAAGCCGGCTTGCTCTTCAACGAACTGGTGCGCACCGGTAAGGTCTCCGCCCCGATTGTCATCGGACGCGACCATCTGGATACCGGCAGCGTCGCCAGCCCATATCGTGAAACCGAGGGGATGAAAGACGGCTCCGATGCGGTCGCCGATTGGCCCATCTTGAATGCTTTGCTCAATACTGCTTCCGGGGCGAGTTGGGTGAGTTTTCATCACGGAGGAGGTGTGGGAATGGGATACGCTTTACATGCCGGGCAGGTGATTGTCGCCGATGGCAGCGCGAAGGCGGCAGCGCGGCTGATTCGTGTTCTGACCAACGACCCCGGCATCGGAATCGCACGTCATGTCGACGCTGGATATGAGTTGGCGGCGGAGACGGCTATTAAAGAACATATTTATATACCAAGGATGCATCCGTTAACAACTACGAATGAACATGAATAAACACGAATAAAGTCTAAAAATAACATAATTTGATATGCCATGAGCGTTCCAGGTTCTAACGGAGATGATTGATACCGCTAGTAAATGGTGCCTAAGAACTCCAAATAAAATATCAACAAAAGATAAAATATAATGTTCATTAGTGTTTATTGGTGTTCATTCGTATTCATTCGTGGTTAAATAAGGTAAGATCCATGTTACGTCGTGGAACACCTGTCTCGAGACAACCCACTGGAGTAACGCAGCCGGGAACACCCTCAACGTCTTCAGGCAGGCAACAATTGAAAGTGATCACTGAGCTGCTGCCGGTCGGCAGCGAAGGAAATGGTCACATGGTGGACATCACCACCGAAGTCGGCAGGGTATTGAAAAAACAAAAACTGCAATTTGGAACAGTGACAATTTTCGTCCCTGGCTCCACCGCCGCGGTAACTACTATTGAATTTGAACCTGGCTTGCAAAAGGATCTACCCGAAGCGATGGAACACATTGCTCCGTCGGAAGGTCATGTCTACAAACACGATCAAACTTGGCATGACGGCAACGGGCATAGCCATATCCGCGCCTCGATCATCGGTCCCTCGCTCACGGTGCCTTACACCAACGGCGTCATGACCTTGGGACGCTGGCAGCAAATTGTGTTGATCGATTGGGACACCCGTCCTCGACGACGGGATATTGTCTTGCAGTTCATCGGGGTGACCGGGTAAAGGTGACCGGGTAAAGGTGACCGGGCAAAGGTAACCGGGTAAAGGTGACACGGTAAAGGAGAAAGGGTAATAGCATTCTTTGCTTCTTTGCTCCTTTGCGGTGAGCAGGAGAGGGATGACGTGAAAAAGGAATAATCGAATGCACCAAATAAATGAATAATTATATAAATATGCCGGGGATTAAAACCAGCTCCCCAACCATCTTCACGTCTCTGAAGAATTTAATATACGAATCCGATCCCGTTCAGAGAATAATTTCAAGAATAAATTCCGAAGAAGAGGCGATCGAACTCGCTCGCCTCCCCGGTTCCTTGCCGGCATTCATCGTGGCGTCGATTGTGGACTGCACTTCTCGCCCGGTGGTGCTGGTGGCACGTCACACCCGGGCGGCAGAGCGTGCCCGTGATGATCTACGCAGTATTCTAGGCGAGGAGCGGGCGTTTTTTCTCCCACCCCGAGCGATGATTCCGTATGACCCATTGCATCAGAATTTACGTTTCGATGAACGCGCCGCTGTCTTCGAGAAGCTGCTCGAAGGGACGATGGATGTCCTTATCACTGTTCCCGCTACACTTAACGAACGTTTTGAGGATCTGAAAGTCCAGCAGAATCGCATCGTAAAATTCCAAGCGCATGATGAGATCGACCGGGAAGCGTTGATCCTGGTGTTGTCGGAGATGGGGATGCGTCGTGAACTGCGCGCGGAGGAGCCCGGGCAGTTTGCCATTCGCGGGGCGGTGATCGATCTCTTTCCACCATCGGCGGAGTATCCGGTGCGGCTCGAACTCTGGGGGGATGAGATCGTGGAGTTACGTCAGTATGATCCCGCCACCCAGCGCTCCTTGAAGCAGATCTCGGAGATGAGTTTTTTTGCCGGGGAGAATTCGCCCGCGGAACGATCCCTGGGTGTCTGGAATATGATCTCACCCGAAACCATTTTCTTCATCGACGATTACGACAACATGATGGAGGAGCTGGAGCGAAGTTGGGAGGAGATCACCTATCAATATGAGAAACGGCGTGATTTCGAAATCGACCGTGAAACGCCAAAACCGCAATCGTTGTTCTGGACAAAAGGGGAAGTGATCTCCGCGTTGAACCGACGGCGGCGGGTGATTCATCGCGGTGAAGCAGCGCCGACTCGCGGCGCCATCAATTTCCACGGAAAATCCCACGATAGCTACCTCGGCGATTTAAAACGATTAGCGCAGCATCTCAGCCAATATCGCATTGAGGATATTCAATGTATCATTCTTTGCGACCGTGAGGGGCAGGTCGAACGGTTGGAGGACCTGCTGGAGGAGTACGGCGTCTCTCTCGGGCAGGTGCGCATTGGAGTCGGCGCCTTACATAAGGGATTCACCTTCCCCGCGGCGAATGTGGCGGTGCTCACCGATCACCAGATCTTCGGACGTCACAAACGGACTCTGCCATTCCGCCAACGCCGACGCAGTGCTGATTCCCGTCTCTTTGAGCAACTGCAAAAAGGTGATTTCGTTGTTCATACCGATTTTGGCATCGGGCGCTATCTTGGTCTGAAGACGATCAAGGTAGGCGGAGTCGAGCGCGAGTGCCTGCAGATCGAGTACCAGGAGGGGGTGAAGGTCTATGTACGTCTAGAGCAGTTTTCCTATTTGCAGAAGTACCAGGGCGTGGATGGAGCACCTCCCAAACTGTCGCGCATCGGCGGGTCGGATTGGTCACGGACACGGAAAAAAGCGCAGGAAGCGGTTGAGGAGCTGGCGGGTGAGATCATCGAACTATATGCCCGGCGTCAGCTTGAAGGCGGATTTGCCTTCAGTTCGGACAGCCCCTGGCAGCGGGAGATGGAAGCGGCGTTCGAGTTCGAGGACACTCCTGATCAGGCAGCCGCGGTCGAAGAGATCAAATACGGCATGGAGCAGCCTATCGCGATGGATCGGCTGCTCTGCGGCGATGTCGGCTTCGGCAAAACCGAGGTCGCCATCCGCGCCGCCTTCAAAGCCGTACAGGATTCCAAACAGGTGGCGGTGCTTGTACCGACCACCATTCTTGCCCAGCAGCACCATGCCACTTTTGTCGAACGTTTACGACGCTATCCCATTCGTATTGAAACTCTTTCTCGTTTTCGTACCGCACCTCAGCAAAAACTGATTGTAAAAGCGATTGCCAAAGGTGAAGTCGATATTGTCATTGGAACTCACCGTCTTTTCTCGAACGATGTCAACTTTAAAGACCTTGGATTACTTATTATTGATGAAGAGCACCGCTTCGGAGTGAAACAGAAGGAGAAGTTGAAAAAACTGCGAGCGACGGTGGATGTCTTGACCTTGACAGCGACGCCGATTCCGCGCACGCTGCACCTGGCACTGTCCGGAGCGAAGGACATGTCGTTGATTTCCACCCCCCCGCACGACCGCCAGCCGATTGAAACCGAAATCGCCCCATTCGACCAGCGCCTGATCCGGGAAGCGATCCTACGGGAGATGGCGCGCGGCGGGCAGGTCTATTTCCTCCATAACCGTGTGCAGAGCATCATGGCGATCAAACGGATGCTCACCCGTCTCCTCCCCGAGGTCAGGATTGGCGTCGCCCATGGGCAGATGAAGGAACGAGAACTCGAGATGGTGATGGAGGATTTTCTCCACGAACGTTATGATGTCCTGGTCTGCACGATGATCATCGAATCAGGCTTGGACATCCCCAATGTGAATACATTGATTGTCAACCGTGCTGACCGTCTCGGACTGGCGCAGTTGTACCAAGTGCGTGGCAGAATCGGACGCAGTTACCGCAAAGCCTTCGCCTATCTGCTCACCCCGCCGCGGATGGTCTTGACCACAGAGGCACGAAAACGTCTGGAGACCATTGCCGAACACACCCGTCTGGGCAGCGGATTTCAGATCGCCATGCGAGATCTCGAAATCCGCGGAGCGGGAAATCTCCTCGGTCCGCAGCAGAGCGGCACAATCAACCAGGTCGGATTTGATCTTTATACTGACATGCTCAGCGCTGCGGTGAAAAAATTGAGTGAAGAAACCGAAACTGCGCTGCCCGAACTGAAACAGACCGCCGATCCACGCAATGTCAAAGTTGAGGTGGGAGTCGATGCCATTCTGCCGACTTCTTATGTCAGTGAACCGTCAGAACGAGTAGAATTGTACCGCCGTCTCAGCCGGATGGACGCTTTGGAGGCAATTCATGATCTCTCTGAAGAGCTGAAAGACCGCTATGGACCGATTCCCGAGGAGACAATGCACTTGTTGTCGATTGTCGAATTGCAGATTCGCGCCGCGCTGGTCGATGTTGTCAAAATTGAAGTTTATGAAGACTCTGCATTCTTCTACTTCAATGAGCATTGGGGTGGGGATCATTTCGGTGAATATGTCGCGGATATTTTAGATAAACTTCAAAATATGCCAATTGAATTTAAAGGCGCCGGCGCATTGGGTCTGAAATTGTCGCTGATTGACTGCCACGAGTGGAGCGACCGCTGGCAGCGCATCTTTCACCTGCTGGAGGGTCTGCCGCGCAAATCTCTCGAAGAACATAGTTTACTTTAGCACCTGCTTCACTGTATCGATCACCGTGCCGTCCACCCATTTGATCAACGCTACATCCTTATCGCTTAACCGTGGTTTTTCCGGTTGTCCGCCGGTCAAACGCTCCACCTCTTCCTTGATTTGCTCAATCGGTTTGATCGGCAATCCGGAGTGGCGCGTACGGTCGATCAGGTCTTCACGCCGCGGATTGATGGCGATCCCGCGTTCAGTAACAATCACGTCGATTAGCTCTCCAGGTCCAACCAGTGTAGTCACTCGATCAGTAATCACCGGCACTCGATCGCGCATACTCGGAATCGGCAGGATGGTGCATTTGCTGAAAAGGCAGTTTTGCCAGCCGCCGATGCCGTGAAGCAGTTTTCCATTCGAATGAGTGACCACATTGGCGTTGAAATTCACATCGACTTCCGTCGCCCCGAGCACCACTACATCCATTAATCCGGCGAAATTCCCCTTGCCATGGTAGTTATAGCTGGTGAAGGGGCTGGTGTTGATATGCCGTAGATTTTCGCGCATACTGCGGACACCGTCGAGATCGAACGTTTGTCCGTCGAGGATGTAGTCGGTCAATCCTTCTTCGAGCATTTCCACCAGGTATTTTGTCGATCCGCCGCGGATGAAGCGTGCTTTGATCCCTCGTTTCCGCATGATGTCACGAACGAAGATGGCGAAGACCAGCGCGGTGCCCCCCGCACCCGCCTGGAATGACCAGCCGTTATGGAGAATTCCGGCGGCATCGACGAATTTTGCCGTCGACTCCGCGATCAGCAACCGATCCGGCGATTTCGTAAGTTCTGTCGTGCCGCTGACAATTTTCCCCGGATCCCCAATTTTATCCAGCACGACAACCGCATCCACGTACTGCCCCTGGATCTGCCAGGGTACGCAGGGAAAGGGCACCAGGTTGTCGGTAACCACGATCACTTTGTCGGCATAAATGCTGTCGACCAGCGCGAAACCAAGCAATCCGCAGGCGGAAGGACCGCGATCGCCGGTGCAATTGCCGAACTCATCCGCAGTCGGCGCGGCGATGATGGCGATGTCGATATGTACTTCGCCATCCTGCACCGCCTGCCAACGTCCCCCATGACTGCGAAGAATCCCGAGACCGCGCATTCTCCCCTGGCTGGTGTAATCGCCAAGCGGTCCATTCATCGAGCCTTCGATATGATGGATTGTGCCATCTTCCAGACGGTCGATCAATGGCGCATGGCAGGGAAACGACGCCGAGGGAAACCACATCAAATCCTTTACCCCCATTTCCTTGGCGATGTTGAACACTTGGTTCATCACGAGGTCGCCGTCACGAAAATGATGATGGCTGGAGATGGTCATCCCATCGTGCAGACCCACTTTTTCCAGGGCTTCACGCAGACTGTCGACGACCTTGTTGCCGTCGGATGGGAAATCGGCGCAAGTGGCGATGGGGGGCGCGGCTTTTCGACCTGTCGGGTGGTGCTGTCCCACGCCCTGGAAGGGAATCTGTGCTTTTCCATTAGCGAAAGTCGGCACAATACGTCCGGCAGCATTTTGCACATACTCTATGGATTTTATGGTCATAGTTCTTCCGAGAAAGATTTTGCTCCTTTTGATTTTGCTCCTTTTGATTTTGCTCCTTTTGATTTTGCTCCTTTTAATTTTGCTCCTTTTGATTTTGCTCCTTTTAATTTTGCTCCTTTTGATTTTGCTCCTTTTGATTTTGCTCCTTTTGATTTTGCTCC
>CAZCRQ010000066.1:0-11808 GCA_964501095.1 uncultured bacterium
TCCCCGATTTCCTCGATCCCGGAACCGTTTATCATATCTCCGCTAACCGCTGGAGTTGGATTGGGTATCCGTTCCCTTTCCCTCGTCCGGTGCAGGAGGCGCTGACTGATATGTATGAAGAGATTGACATCATCATGGATGACGAAGGCGGCATCTGCATCCCCTATCTGGTCGATACAATTGGTGAATTCCAGCCCGGGCAGGGCTATTATGTTTACAGCCATTTCGACTGGGATTTTCAGTATTATCTCCCACCTGACGTCGATCCCTGGGAGGGCTTCCCCTGGGATGGGGATAGGTAGCGGCTGACTAGGCTTTTCTCTTTCACCGCAAAGACGCCAAGAAGCAAAGCTGTTCTGCAATACAAAATACGGGGGTGCCCTTACCCCAGACTCGCTCAGATTGATGACGAAGATGTTCGTTTTGGCGCACTTCGAACGAATGTGCGTCATATTGACGATGGACTGTGATATGACGCCCTTTCGAGTCGTACTCACGAACCGCGCTGGTGTCCATTCGCTCCTCACCAGTCAGTGCGTTAATCAGAGTCGATTTGCCCACTCCCGATGGTCCGATAAACGTCCCGGTAATCCCACTGCTTTTTTGATCATCTCGAGAAGAACCTGCAAATTTCCTGTTTTTGCGGATGATTGCCAGGATTCCGGCAGGTAATCGGTAAAGGCAGGATTGGCGAACCGCTGTCCAATAAGCAGCAGCAATCCGGTCTGATTTTCGTGTCGAATCAGCCTTCCAGCCGCCTGGATGACTCGAATCAAGCCGGGCAGAACATACGCCCGGAGGAAACCGTTGTCCTGCTCTTCATCCCAGAAATATCGCAGTAATTCACGGTTCGGCGTCATCGGAGGCAAACCCGGACCGATCACTGCGATTCCATCCAGATCGTTGTCAACCCAACCTACACCTTCAGAATAAGCTCCACCTAAAACCATCAGATGAAGTGTCGGGGCGTGTTTTTCCGGCAACAAACGAGACGCCAGTTGCGATGGCAGGTTGGGAGTATGTTCTACTACCTTGATTTCCGGTGACTCCATCTGAAGACGAACAGATTTCAAATAGGCATACGAAGGAAAAAAAACTAGCCAATTACCCGCAGTTGTCATCGCTGTTCTTTCGAGGAGGTTGGCTAATTTCTCGAAATACTCATGCCGTCGCTGATAAGTTGTGTTTATTCCGGTGTAACGGATTATCTTGAGATTTTCCGCCGGGAAAGGTGAAGGCGCTTGAAAACAATCCGTATTTATTTGACTGAAACCAAGTTCCTTCATCATAAAATCAAAAGGTTGCAATGTGGCGGAAAAAGCGATCGTGGAAGTGCATTCCTTCCAGCGCGACTGCAATAATTCACCCGGCTCGATCAATTCCCAGCCGATCTCCGCCTTTTCACGGTTGAGATAGGCAGTCATGCAATCTGGATGCTGAGTCGCCACAGCCGCCGAAATCAATTGGTTCTCCGGTTTCTCCGGATTCCAGCGATCGCTTTGGACAGATTCGGACAAGAAACATAGCGCAAGTTGTTGAATTATCTCCACCAAGTCGGGATCATCCGCTTCCATCAGTTCAAAGCGCGGCGGTTCAATCTCGGTATCAGGGCGCAATTTCCCTTCGATTCTAAATATCAATTCCTGCGACCGGGAAGCGATTCCGCGCGCGAGGAGCGACGATCTTGCCTGATAAGCTCCCGCCAGGTATTTGAGCGCCGCCAATGAAATTTTTGCCGCGCGTCTCTGGCGCAGCCGATCCGGAAGACCATGTGCTTCATCGACCAGGAGCACCGTTTTTCCCTGGTTCCAATAGTAAGAGAACCAACCGCCGGGGTGAAATTCAGGTTCAACCAGCAAATTCTGGTCGCCGATCAGGAGATCGGCGCGTTGGGCGATTTCGCGCTGCAATTGCTGACCACAAAAATCCATCTTCTCGCCTGTCTCACGGACAATCGATGGGGTGATGATCGTTCTCGCCCCGATTAGCTTAACAAACCAATCCGGTGGATCGAAGAGGTCGAAGGATTCGGTTCGTCGTGGATTAGTCGGACAATTATCTAAGTGCCGCGGGCAGACTTCGTCAAGTGGTCCCATGAGCAGGCATCGTCCCAAAGTTACCGGGGAAGCCATCTGTTCGAGCAGGTGAACCCGATCATATTGCTGCGCCTTTCGCGAGGTGGCGAATGCGAGACGGTAACCGTTCCGAAGGCAAAACTGCAGGGCGGCAAAAAGGATCGGGGCGGTTTTTCCACTTCCCGGCGGCGCTTCCAACATTAGGTTGCGGTTGGATTTTAACGTTCGCTCTACCGTCTCCTCCATCTCTCTTTGCCCGCGGCGGTATTCGGGAAATGGATAACGGAGTGTTCTCGCGGATCGTTTTCGGCGCTGCAGACGCTGATCTTCAGTTTCTAAATGATGAAGGATAATTCTCAGACGGCGGGTGATTTCTTTCTCGAGAGCCTTCAGGTCGGGGTGAAGATCGATGGATTCGATTCTTCCTGTGGGATAGTGATAGAGGGTCAGGCTGCCGCGTGTCGGTGTTTGATGGATTTTATGGTATAACCACACGTACAGCGCGCACTGCATCTGGTGTGATGGCTGCTGTATCGGCACCTGTTGCCCGAGAATCGTCTTGATCTCTTCTACAAAGGTGACATTCTGCTCCTGCCAGAGTCCATCAATACGTCCGCTGATCTGAATCTTATACTGATCCACGGAAAAGGGTGCACTCAGCTCAACTTCCGTTTGGTAATTGTCATGTCTCTCGGCTTGCTTTTCCACTTGCATTTTATGAGCCAGACGCCCCAATGCCGCGGCGTCTATTCCAGCTCCACTGCGGGTGTCCTGCCTCCGTTCGATCCAGAGCAGATCGCCGACTGAAAGCTGCAGCTCCTTTTTTGTTGCATTAAAACGGATCGACATCAGTCTCTGCTATTGCACCCCCTTGGCGAGACCATCGCTTCGTGGGTCAGCACCACCATACATCATGCCGGTTTCCTGGTCGATCATCACAGCGTTCACACTGCTGCCGACCGTGCTCAAATACATTCTATGTCCCATCCGCTGCAATTCCATCGCGCAGTCTGGCGAAATGTCATAGTCGAAAAAGAGGTAATCCGGTTTCCACTGGTGATGGATTCTCGGTTCAGAGACAGCTTTCTGAATGTCCAGCTTGAAGTCGATCACATTGATAATCGCTTGCAGCGCACCGGTGATAATTTTCGGTCCGCCTGCTCCGCCGATAGACATGAACGGTTTCCCATCCTTGAGGATCAACGTCGGTGTCATGCTCGAGAGGGGACGCTTCCCTGGCGCGATGGCATTCGCTTCATTACCGATCAAGCCGAAGTAATTCGGTTGACCCGGGGCGACTGAAAAATCATCCATTTCATTGTTCAGATAAATGCCCGTACTGCCGAGGATCATGCCGCTTCCGAAGCCAGTGTTGATGGTCGCGGTCAATGCCACCATGTTGCCCCATTGATCGATTACAGAGAGATGTGTTGTATGTCCAGCAGCGGGATTTTCCACTGGGAGCGCCATGAAAGCACGCGGATCGCCCGGCTTGGACAGAACCCGAGCCCAGTAATGAGGGATGTCGTTTCGCAATAGAGCCGCATAATCCTTGCTGATCAGCCCTTGGACAGGCACATCAGAGAACGCCGGATCGCCGAGATATTCGGCACGGTCGGCAAATGCCGCTTCCATCGTCTCCGCCAGATGGTGATAATAGAGAGAAGAACCTCGTCCGAATTGTTCCAAATCCCAATACTCCAGGATGTTCAGCATTTCAATCAGGTGGACTCCCCCGGAAGATGGGGGAGGCATCGAGTAGATTTCATACCCGCGATAAGTCCCCGCGACCGGTTGCAAGATATTGATCTGGTAGTTCGCCAGGTCTTCAGCCGTGATCAATCCGCCATTCGCTTCCATGAAACGTACTATCTCCTGCGCGATCTCGCCATGATAGAAATCATCCGCGCCTAACTTGCTGATACGTTTCAAGGTTCCGGCAAGGTCTTTTTGGACGAGTCGATCTCCGGTTTGCCAGGTTGTGCTGTCGTTCTTGAACATGACTTTTTTGGATGTCTCGAACAAGATCAGCTTTGGTGCGAGTTGAGCATAATACTCCGCCTGTCCGGGTTGTACAATAAATCCCTTCTCCGCTACATCAATGGCGGATTGGAGAATTCGTGTGCGCGGTAGGGAAGCATAATGTTCCCGCACATATTCACGCGCCATGACCGAGCCGGGAATGCCACCGGCGAGGATGCCGGTGGTCGAGAGTCCGGGGATGGCGACCCCAGCGGTGTCCAGATACATATCACTAGTCGCTTTGGCAGGTGCGGTTTCACGGGCGTCGATGGCAATGATTTCACCAGTTTTCGCCACTCGCAGCACCCAGAATTCCCCCCCGCCCAATCCGGCGCTGTAACCTTCTACCACCGCCAGTACATAAGAAACCGTAAGCGCCGCATCGAAAGCGTTTCCTCCCTCTTCAAGTATTTCCACTCCCGCTTCGGTAGCCAATGGATTCGCGCTGGAGACCATCCCGCCTTTCCCCCAGGCGGGATCCGGAGAGGCAGCAAAGATAATCGTAGTACAGATCAAAAATGACAGGATCACAATTCCTGCCAGCATTGTTTGTTTTTTCATTGGAAACTGCATTTCTTCTCCCGGTATCTGGTTAAAAGATAACTGGAAAGTACATCGACCCTGAATCTCAAGCAAGCAGCGGCTTTTTACCGAAATGACAGGAGGCGTTTAGCGCTTTGGATTCGCCACCAGAAAAGCTGTATTTTATCAAATGATGATGTGTTTAAGAGTCATAGGTGCTGGTATCAGTCGTCCTTAGCTGACAGCACACTAAACTTCCCTACATAGTATAACTTCAAGGAAAAACTCGTTGAATTACTTCGTCGCAATTTCGGGAAATATCGGGGTTGGCAAAACCACCATCACCTCATTGGTGGCGGAGCGTCTCGGCTGGAAACCTTTTTTTGAACCGGTAATCGACAATCCCTACCTGGATGATTTTTATTCGGATATGAATACTTGGAGTTTCCATTTGCAGGTCTACTTCTTATCCAAGCGGTTTGAATCGCAATTGGAGATCTCCAAATCGACCGTCTCCTGCATCCAGGATCGGACGATCTATGAGGATGTGGAAATTTTTGCCCGCACTTTACATCTCCAGGGATTCCTTGACGCCAGGGATTATGAAAACTATTCTTCATTGTTCAAACAAATGACTGCATTCTTACGAAAACCGGATTTGATCATCTATCTTCACGCCGATGTTGATTGTTTGCTTAAACGCATCCAACAACGTGGTCGCGATTCGGAAAAAAATATCAGATATAACTACCTGTATGAGTTAAATAACGCTTATGAAGGTTGGTCGGAGCGCGCCCAAAAAATCTGTCCGGTGAAGAAAATCGACACTCATAACATGGATGCCGATTCTGAGAAAGAGGTCGCTAATCTAGTAGTGCAGGAGATTCAAATGCGGTTTGGATTGATGTTTTAATAGAATTATTCTATGATAAAAAAAATTGACCATATTGGAATCGCAGTGACCAGCCTTGAACAGGGTATCAAGCTCTATCGGGATCAATTAGGATTGACTCTTCATTCCATCGAAGAGGTTCCCGAGCAAAAGGTTCGTGTCGCGATGTTTGAAGTCGGCGATGTCCACATCGAGTTGCTTGAACCGACTTCTGAAGATTCCCCGATTGCGAAGTTTTTAGCTAAGCAGGGACCTGGGATGCACCATATCTGCTTTGAAGTGGACAATGTCGATCATTCCCTGCGTGAATACGAGGGGAAGGGGATACGTCTGATCGACATCTGCAGTCGTCCCGGCGCATCCGGAAAACGAGTGGGATTTCTGCATCCCAAATCGACAGGAAGCGTACTTACAGAGCTAAATTCAGTGGAAAAATAACAAATTACTTCTACAGACGAGACAGGGGTGAGAAAATGAGGGGTAAAATTAAAGAGCATTGGCGGATTGCGACAAAAGCGATCCATGGATTTTCCGGCGGCGACAACTTGACCGGTTCAGTCAGTCTGCCGATCTACCAGACATCGACATTCGCCTTCAGAAACAGTCAGCACGGGGCGGATCTTTTTGCGGGAACTGCGGAGGGATATATCTATTCGCGTCTCAGCAATCCCACCGTCGAGGCGTTCGAGCATGAGATCGCCTGCCTCGAAGGCGGTGAGGCAGCGAAAGGCATGGGCTCGGGAATGGCGGCATCTTTCAACACCGTGATGACACTCTGCCAAGCGGGCGAGAGCCTTATCGCCAGCCGCACCCTGTATGGAGGAACTCATGCACTCTTCTCGCATGTGCTGCCGCGATTTGGGGTGACGGTGTACGAAGTCGACGCCACGGATCTAAATATCGTTGAAGACACCATCAAGAATGCAGATAAATGCAAAGCCCTGTTCTTCGAGACACCGGCAAATCCGACACTCGACATCCTGGACATCGAGGAGCTGACAAAACTGGGACACCAATATGGTTTGACCGTCATTGTGGATAACACCTTCGCCACACCGATCCTGCAGCGTCCCTTTGTTTACGGTGTGGATGTGATTGTGCATTCAACTACGAAGTACATCGGCGGGCATGGGGATGTTGTCGGCGGATGTGTGGTGGCGAGCAAAGAGTTCATCAAGCAGCTCTGTGAAGATGTGTATGTTGATACCGGTGCGGCAATGGCGCCGCTCTCCGCCTGGCTGCTGCTACGTGGGCTGAAAACCCTGCCGATTCGAATGAAGCAGCACAGTTTCAATGCCGATCGCATTGCACGATTCCTCGCCTTTCATCCCAAGGTGACGGCGGTGCACTATCCCGGGCTCGCCTCCCATCCCGGGCATGAACTGGCGAAAAAACAAATGAGCGATTTCAGCGGAATGATCGCTTTCGAGATCAATGGTGGCTTTGAAGAGGGGAAAAAACTGATGGATTCTGTCGAACTGGCGACGGTCGCGGTCAGTCTGGGGGATTGCGATACCTTGATCTGTCACCCCGCTTCGACCACTCATTCAACTTACACCACCGAGGATCGGAAAGCGTGTGGAATAAAAGATAACTTGGTAAGACTCTCAGTCGGTCTCGAGGATGCCGCGGATTTGATGGATGACTTGAATCAGGCGCTCCGCAAAATCTGATCGGAATTGAAGGTAGCACATGCTTCCAGCTCATCTCAGCGGCAGGATGCCCATGCCACATTTATAAAAGAGATGACTTGTGCTCGAAGGTATTGAATGATGTTGAAATAATCCCTTGATCTACTTGAAAAAAATTTGAATGCGCTGTATCTTTATACTTCAAATGACCAAACATCTGAACAGGGGAAAAGCATGAAACGATTGATAAATACTGGATTAGCATTGGGTCTTATAGTCGTCGGCATGTTCGCCGCGACATCCCATGCGGAAGATTTTAACGGTGGATTGGGGGGAAGATATGCAACCAGCGCTCGAACAGTTCCAGTAGGTTTCTTCAGGTTGACTGGTCATTCCCGCGGCGCACAAATTGAGTTGACCACCACCAAAGAAACAATCAATTATTTGAGCGGCGCATTCAGTTTGAATTACGGCGTCACGGAGAATCTTGAATTGGAGCTTACCAGCGTTATGTATCAGGATAAAAGCTCTCAGGCTGCTGGAAACAAATATCCAACTGATTTCTATCTTCGCTGGAAACTGGGCAGTTATAAATTCGTTTTTGGTTCGCTGCCCTTGGAGTATGGCATTCAGCTCTCCACTCGGATGGATTTCTACGAACCCCATAATGTTCCTTTTGAACCCTATGGAGGCATTTATGTTAATCATCAGGTTAATTCCATCCTCAGTTATTATCGTAATCCCTATGACCCCGGCAGTGCGATGCAGGTGCATTACAATCTCGGCTTGGCGCTCTATAATGATGTAGAATCTAATTATTCTATAAAATCCTATCTGGCAATGATCTTTCCTCTTTCACACCGTCTGGATTATATCCTGGAATCCCATGGAATGTTCGTTCCTTCCGCTCCCCCTAATGGAACTAAAATCTATGGAATAGAAGAGTATATTTATCTTACATCTTCCCTCCGCTATCGCTTCAACCCTTCGCTTTACCTGACCTCCGGATTGGATGTCCTCGGGTATGAGCAGGAGAATCTCACCACGAGATCCGTTCAACCGCGAGGATACCCCAACTATCCCGAGTGGCGTGTGACTTCCTCTCTCACCTATATCCCGAGGCTGTCATTCACTCCTGCGATTCGGAAGATAAAACAGTATTCTCCGGATTTGTCGGAAGCTCCTGTAAAGGGTGTCGAAGATCTTCCCGATGTTTGTATCCAGATGTCCGGCTTCTCGATGGAGGCTACACTGGATCAAATCGAGTTGCGAAGTACACGTCCGGAAATCAAAGCAAAAATAGATGGGAACCAGGTCAGCAACGTTATCGTAGATTTATCCCTGGAGCCGCAGGAAGAAACTCTCTCGACAGAGATTACAAATCCAGTCACCATGATGGATTATCGTTCGTTAGAGTTGAAGCTGTCCCTTCCTGGATATGAGACGATAAAAGATCGCGTCGTTGTCACACCTGGAGAGACCCGTTCGGTGAATTTTACCCTGCATCCCCGCAAAGAGTCGCGTAAGGAAGCGCTTTGGCGTTCGGCGTTACTCCCCGGCGCCGGGCAGCGATACAATGACCAAAAAACCTGGGGTTGGATCATTACCGCTGCTCAGGTCGCCTCATTGGCGTTCAGCGCCTATGCAACCTTGGATTATCAGGGCAAGCAGGATGATTACGAATCAGCAAAACACGAGTATGAGAGGGCTGTAAGTTTAGCGGGCATTCGCAACGCTCGAGATAAAATGATCGACACCCGTGATAAAATGCACCGCGCGGCAGACCTGACGGATTGGTCTTATGTGATTACATCGGGTATTTATTGTTTTAATCTCTTGGATGTCGCTTATTGGGATGGGGGGAAAATCAAGGTCGGCCATAAGTAATTTTCGCCGTTGTCCTAAATGGAGCTTTACCATGAGACATAAGATCCGTTTAATCGGTTGTTCCACTTTACTTTTCTTGAGTTTCATATTTCTTTTGGTATTATCCTGTACCGAGAGACCTGAAAATATCTGGGACAATCCTTTAGATCCGATGAACTCGGAAATGACAACCGATCCCTACCATCTTACTGCCCAGATTGCCAGCGGCGGTATCCAACTGTCCTGGAGTGCGGTTACAAGCCTTCCCATCGCCGGATATGCAGTTCACCGGCAGGTGGATGCGAACGGATTTACACGCCTCGCCATCGTTGATTATTCTATTACTACCTATACGGATACTTTGATTGAAAATGGTCGACGTTATGAGTATTTCGTCGTCGCCATTGACAATCAGCAGCGTGAAGCCGATCACTCACAAGTGGTTCACTTCGCTCTGGAGCTTAATCCAGTCATTTCCATAGCCGGCGATATTGAATCGACCAACACTCGTCACGTGGAGCTGACACTCATCGCTTTCGGCGCAGTACAGATGAGAATCAGCAACTTGAGTAATTTTCAAAGCGCTGTTTGGGAGCCCTTCTCATCCATAAAAGATTGGATGCTTCGCACCGGACCGGAAACCTATCGAAAGGTATATTTGCAGGTCGCTTATGACGAAGCTGGAACCCGTCGATCTGCCATAGTCTCCGATTCCATCGACGTGCGCTTCCCCTCAAATTGCACGTTCCAAATCATCGAACCGGACACCGTAACCCGGAATTATATCACCCTTAGTTTTACTGCGATTGACGCTGAAAGCATTCGTATCGCGCAAAATACGCCTATTACTCAGGGAATCTGGGTTGCTTACTCAGATATTATATATTGGGATTTAAAAGGTGTGCCTCGCGGTGCCGGCATTTTAGAATCATCAAGTGATGATAACGACTCCGATGAAATCAAAGCCTTTACGCCAGAACGAAAGAATATCGAAATCGGTAGAAAAGGAAGACCGGCGGAAGTGCCTGCGATGCAGAATCGTAGAGATGAGCTGGACATTGCCGATTATGAACTTCTGGTTCAGTTCAAGAACGATTTTGAAGTCTTGAGTGAAATTCTCTCCGATCATATCACCGTGGAAATTCGATCATCGGTTCTCATTCAGCTTGGTCAGGAATTTACCAATACTCGTCGTGTTCTTTTAACCTTATGGTCTGAGGATGCGACACTGATGGCGATAGATACCATTCAAGCGAGATTGATAACAAATCCCAGTTGGGTGCCATACCAGGGCAATATACATAACTTCATGCTCGCTTCCGGTCCGGGAATGAAATATGCCTATGCGAAATTTAAAAATGATACCGGTGCCGAATCTTCCATTTTTTCCGATTCCATTGGAATACTCCCGTTGAATCCTGCTCTCGAGATTCTTCCCAGCGATCGCGACTGGATCAATACTATATTCGTCCAACTTTCAATGCCCGAGGTGGGGGCAAGGGAGATGTTAATTTCGAATAATAGTAATCCTTTAGGTTCGACCTGGCAGAGCTATCGCGAGCTTTATACTCATCAATTAGAGACGGGAGATGGCATCAAGCACGTATATGTTTGGTTCAGAAACGATTTCTTGGAGTCGGGACCGGAGGAGGATGTCATCGGTCTTGATACACGAACCCAGATCGATAATTTTTCCTGGACGACTTCAGGCGGTGAGATCGTTCATGTAGGAGATCAACTTACTTTCACCGTCGTCATGGCACCGGATAATGTTGGAGCGGAAGTGGATGGCAGCGCGACTGTGACAGTCGAGGGAATGCTCGAGGAATATCAGTTACAAGACAATCAAAATGGCACTTACTCTTCGACTTTGACTGTCACCGCGGAACTCCAGGCTGTGATAGATGCGCCTGTTACCGCTTATTTCACGGATCGCGGCGGTAATCTCGCCGCTCCGGTTACTTCAGATGACCACATCACCTTCTGGGTGGAGTCGGGAGCGCAACGTTGGTTCCCGCTTGGTGATACTCCTCTGAATATCTCGATGACCTGGATCGCTCCCGGCTCTTATGAGATGGGCGCCAGACCGGGAGAGCAGGGAGGACGTACCGAGGAACTGCCTCTTCATACGGTCACCATCGCTCGGGGATTCTGGATCGGAACTTTTGAAGTAACCCAGGAACAATGGCAGGCAGTAACCGGATCCAATCCCTCATTTCACGCTAATTGTCCGCAAGCGCCGGTTGAACAAGTCTCCTGGGAGATGGTGCAGGATGATTTTATCGAAGTGTTGAACGCGAGTGAGCCGGGTTCTCCCTGGCGGCTGCCCTCCGAATCGGAATGGGAATATGCCGCCCGGGCTGGAACTGTTTCACGATTTTATTGGGGGGAGGATCTTGCCAACATCTTGATCGAAGCTTATGCTTGGTACGAGGGGAATGCCACCAGCACTATGGATGTCGGCGGAAAGAGTCCCAATCCCTGGGGACTGTATGATGTACTGGGAAATGTCTCGGAGTGGTGCGAAGATTGGTACCACAGCGACTATAATGGAGCCCCGGCGGATGGAAGCGCTTGGTTGGTACCGGTTGGGACTCGAAAAGTTGCCCGCGGAGGAAACTGGGCTGGCGCACCTCGTACCTGTCGCTCCGCTGCACGAAGCAACTTCTATCCCACAAGCACCGGGCACAATTTCCTTGGCTTCCGGCTAGTTAGGGAAGTGCAGTAATCTAAGTATGGATAAGGTTATAAATTCATCTTAAAAAAAACGCTCATGATCGTAAATCATGAGCGTTTTCCT
>CAZCRQ010000067.1:0-1286 GCA_964501095.1 uncultured bacterium
CCATAGGAGATTGAAACCTCCTATCCTTTCTCGGTATCACTATTTTCGTTATAACCAACGTAGAAATTTAAATTGATCTCCATAGGAGATTGAAACTGATTGTTATCAATGCGCCTTGGCATGGACTAACTCCTGCCCGTAGAAATTTAAATTGATCTCCATAGGAGATTGAAACTACAATTGGTATAAATATCCTGTGCAGCCAGTTATCATGTAGAAATTTAAATTGATCTCCATAGGAGATTGAAACTCAATCGCCATCCCCACGGTCTTTAGTGAGAGTTGGTAGAAATTTAAATTGATCTCCATAGGAGATTGAAACTATTGGTTGAGGATTACACACTGAGACACAACATGGCCAAGCGATTAGTAGAAATTTAAATTGATCTCCATAGGAGATTGAAACGTTATGACCAACACTTTTGGTAACGTGTCACTATTACGTAGAAATTTAAATTGATCTCCATAGGAGATTGAAACTCTACCTTACCGGCGGCTTGGTTGTTCCAATCTTTGGTAGAAATTTAAATTGATCTCCATAGGAGATTGAAACAAAGCTAACGATAGTGTCACGACCTGTCCGGACGGCACGTCGTAGAAATTTCAATTGATCTCCATAGGAGATTGAAACGCGTTGAAGTCGGAACGACTTTTACAGGTGTGTTCGTTGGTAGAAATTTCAATTGATCTCCATAGGAGATTGAAACGTATAATCTGACAGGATCTGACAACCTGTTTTGATATTTTTTCCGTAGAAATTTCAATTGATCTCCATAGGAGATTGAAACATCATCTCTGCGAGCTTACTGAAAGCTACGGCAGCATAATTGGTACGTAGAAATTTCAATTGATCTCCATAGGAGATTGAAACCCAACAGCCGGTGATTCAGAGCCCGCGCATTCGAAAGTAGAAATTTCAATTGATCTCCATAGGAGATTGAAACCTTATTTGGGTTTGACGTTCCCATGGTCAAATTCCCGCGAAGGAGTCAGTAGAAATTTCAATTGATCTCCATAGGAGATTGAGACGCAATCCCGTCTCCGATATTGTAGGTTTCACCGCTTAGATCCGTAGAAATTTCAATTGATCTCCATAGGAGATTGAAACTAGCGTTCCTACAAAATCTGGAGGCATATCACCTTCAGGTGGAAATTTCAATTGATCTCCATAGGAGATTGAAACGTAGCTATGTCCACAACATCTTCGGGATGAAGTCTAGGCTCTGTGGAAATTTCAATTGATCTCCATAGGAGATTGAAACCTGGCACGCACTGATTTTTGTGCC
>CAZCRQ010000067.1:1386-11628 GCA_964501095.1 uncultured bacterium
ATTTCAATTGATCTCCATAGGAGATTGAAACCTGGCACGCACTGATTTTTGTGCCTGTCCGGGCGGTTTAAGCCCGGATAGATGTAAAATTATATTGATCTCCATGGAAGATTGAAACCCGCAGGCACGGTCGTTGGAGTGGTGGTCGGATTGACGTGGAAATTTCAATTGATCTCCATAGGAGATTGAAACCTGGCACGCACTGTTTCTTGTGCCTGTCCGGGCGATCTTCGCCCGAACAGGAAGAACATAGTGCATCTAAATCAGTGTAAACTTCAATTGATCTATATAGGAGACTGGCGATTACACACCCTGTTTCCATTTTTATGCACAAGTAGCGTGGATTTGTAGACCTTTTTTCTAGCACTTACGTATACAAAATGAAAGATGACCTTGGAATTTCGGTGGGTGGATTGGTAAATGTTTTCACCTGAAGAAAAAATTATGGTGGTTGGTGTGGGCGGGCGGGGTATCAGCTGCCTGGAACGATGGATCGAGAACGGGCTTTCAGGCGTGGAAACGCTGGCAGTCGATTCAACCGATTTCGCATTATTGTTTTCGCATGCTTCCAGTAAGATTAATATAGGTTCGAAGAGGCCAACGTGGTGGAGTACATGCGGAAGACCCGAGCTAGGACGGCTTGCTGCGGAAGAATCAGAGACCGAATTGCACCAGGCCCTGTCAGGTGCTAAAAAAGTCATCATCAATGCAGGGTTAGGGAGTGGTACAGGTACGGGTGCTGCACCGGTCGTCGCCCGAATAGCCAAAGAAGCCGGAGCCCATACGGTTTCATTCGTCACCAGGCCTTTTTATTTTGAAGGCAGCGGGAAGATTTACATCGAGAGGGAAGGGATCATCAGGCTCTTGATTGAATCAGACTTGCTGGTTATTTTTCCCAATGATCTTATTTTTTCATTGGACGAAGAGACCATTTCACTGAAACACGCCTTTAATCTGGTCAATGATTTCTTCTACAATTTACTGCAAGACGATCGGATTATTACAAACATGCGCCACATGTTTACCATCAGGAGCGAGGATCTGCGAGACGTAATATCAGGCAAGAGAATTTCACTCGGACCTGATTGAAACAATCTGAGAGCAGCTGATGCGGACCATAAAGTTGCCATTATATCCATTGGTGATAAATTTTATATATTATAAGATTTTCTGTGGTCAAGTTACGACTTCCCATGTATGATTGAAGAAGATCTGATAACGATAAGTAAAATCTATATCAATCAATTGTAGTGAGGCTTCACATGCTGGAGAGGGACGCATGAAAACACTCAGAATCGTTGCGCTATTAATTTTCTCTGTATTAGCTGCCTTTTTCATCAACACGCCCGAATCCATAAAGGCTGAAGATACCCTTCCGGTGGTTGTCCTATCACCCGGTCACGGGTGGTGGAACGTGGATAGTCAGCAAGTTGACCCTGGGGCCGCCAAGGGAGATTTGATTGAAAAAGACATCACCCTGGAAGTTGCCCGAAATGCACAAGGTTATCTTCAACGCTGCCCGGTGGAGGTTCGCTTAACCCGCAATGGGGATGATTCTGATCACACACTTTACGATGTTGACGAAATTGTGAATGCTTATAGACCAACAGTTGGTGTCTCAATCCACACAAATTCAGTTAAGGAAGGTAACCCCTCTGGCACGGAAGGTTGGTACACCATAAATGGATATGATGATGGAATGAGCCGAACTTTAGCATCTTTATTGGCTGATCGAATATCGGGGCACCTGAATATTGTTGACCGGGGCGCGAAACCCGAAACTGATTACCCTGAAGGAGGCCTGTATATCCATTATTGGAACGCTCCTTCAGCCCTAATCGAGATCGGATTTTTGCAGGGAGATGCAGAATTACTCCGCACCAAGAAAACCGAGTTTGGGCGATCAATCGCTCAAGCTATTCTGGAATTCTTGAATATCGATCCGCATTGTGCAGATCGGGCCGTTCCACAGGATTTTTATATCGCCACTTATTTTCCGAATGACATCACAGAAAATGAAATCAGCCTTCAAAACGACGGGTTGGTGACCTGGAAGGCAAGCGAATATAATCTGGTCAATCAAGGGAATCAATATGGTGCAGCTGCTCAATATACTCTCTCTGGAGATGTTCAGGTAAATCATAGTACTACCTGGAATATTCCCATCATGGCTCCAAGGCGAGCGGGAATATATCGCCAGGAATGGATATTAACGAGAGGAACAAATAAGGTGAATGACCAGATCACAGTTTACATGGTCGTAGTACCCGAACGGGCACGCCAGCTAAAAGAAGAGATAGACAATCAAATCGAAGAGTTACGCCAGCAAGGTGAGAAAAACCTCAATGAATTTGTCCAGCAGATCCAGCAGAAGATCTTAAATTGGTTGGAACACGACCTGCCTGGCGCGATCTGTGGTCAAAACTTGATGCTAGTGGGTATTATTGCTGGGATGCTCATATATGTCAGGAGAAATAGAAAACCTTAATTTGAAGAAAAATCTCTAAAGGATATATGGTTCAGCTCTTTGTAGGAAATTAACTGTATTTTGAAAGAATGCAACCAAATATTCGCAGCTACGTATATATTATCGCCCGATTAAGAAATGCCAGATTTTGCAAGGGGATTGTCAGCGATATTCGTGAGTGTTCGCCTATTCATTCTGTTGTTGACTTATTACGCGCTTAGGTCACGTGCAGTTGATATAGCCATCTAGGACTGAAGCTATGCTGGATCCGAATTTGCTTTCTCGTATCAACAAGAAAAAAGTTCTCTATGATGTATTGCTCCCGTTATCCAGCGTGGCGAATGAGGATATAAAGAGCCGAATCAAGTTGGAATGGATATATAACTCAAACGCAATTGAGGGCAACACGCTTTCTTTACGAGAAACAAAGCAAGTTCTGGAAACAGGAATAACGATAGGAAAAAAGAGCCTGAGAGAACATCTAGAGGTCATTAACCATCGAGATGCGATTGAGTATGTGGAAAGATTGAGCCAACAGGCTGCTATTCCTAAAATAAGTCAGGTTCGACAGATACATATGTTGTTACTGAAGGGAATCGATGATCATAACGCGGGAATGTATCGTCAGACAAGAGTACGTATATTGGGAGCACAGCATATCCCGCCCGACTACCCGAAAGTGCCCAGGTATATGCAAAGTTGGGCATCCTGGCTCCGAAGAGCTGGAAAAAAGCTTCATCCAATTGAGCTGGCAGCCGTGGCCCATTATCGTTTTGTGGCTATCCACCCATTTATAGATGGGAATGGTCGTACTGCCAGGTTGATCATGAATCTGCTTCTACAACAACATGGATATCCAGCGGCAGTGATTTTGAACAAGTATAAATCTCAGTACTATCAGGTGTTATCGCAAGCTGAATGTGGAACCATCGAACCACTGGTAAATTATGTGGGAAGGGCGGTCGAAAATAGCCTGTTGTTATTCATCACAGCTAATAAATCAAGCCAATCAACTTTTGACCAGTAAAAAACACTTCAAAAACCAGGCGTAGAGAATTCACCGGAAAATCTAAAAAAAGGAGGATAACAAAATTAGATTTGGGCATTGAATGGATTGAAGGCAATCTGCTGAATGCACTTCAATGACAGCCATTTTTTTATATAAATAGCCGGTAGAAAATGTAGAACAAGGGATGGAATTCATTTATTGGAAAGGATTCAGAATGAAGCCGCGAGAAAAACCTGTAATAAAGCAACCACCTGTTGTATTCAAAAAAACTCAGAAATTAATTGGAAAAATTTCCAAACAGCTTAATGGGCCCTTGATCACATACTGGAACAATCCCCGTGGGTGCGTGTGCCACAGTGATGTTGTGGCTCTATATGAGATTTTGGGAAAACTGGGCAAGCAAGAGACTATCTACCTCTTTATCAAATCAGACGGTGGTTACGTTGAAGTTTCTTTACGCTTGGTCAGTTTGTTGCGCCAATATTGCCAGCACCTGGTAGCATTAGCCCCACTTGAGTGTGCTTCTGCCGCCACCATGATTGCTTTGGGCGCTAATGAAATCCAGATGGGGCCGTTAGGGTATTTGACTTCTATCGATACCGCCCTAACACATGACCTTTCCCCACTGGACCGTGATAACGATCGTGTCAGGGTCAGCCTGGATGAACTAACCCGGGTTCTTCGCTTATGGCGAATGGAACAGGCTACCAACAAAGAAAATCCATACAAGATTCTTTATCAATATGTGCATCCTTTGGTCATAGGTGCGGTGGATAGGGCAGAATCTTTATCAATTATGCTTTGCAAGGCGGTTCTGGCTTATCACATTACCGATCCAGCTTCTGCAGACCATATAGCGAATACAATGAATTCACAATATCCTTCGCACAGTTATCCAATACTGTTCGAAGAGGCCCAAAAGATCGGACTGAATGTTGAGTCGCTCATGCCTTCGATCAACACAAACTTGCTAGCTCTGAACGAGCACTACAGCGAAATGGGTCAAAAGGCGACAACTGACTTTGACGAGCATCGATCTCACAGTAATGAGATACTAAATATCTGGGAGGCTGAGGGCATCCAGGTCTACTTCCAACAAGATAAAGATTGGTTCTACCGGGGCGAGGAACGGCGCTGGATCACGATGAATGACCATAGTAACTGGCGCCGTGTAGAAAAAATTGATGGACAGACCTACCGTAACCTATTACATATCGCATAAACTTTCTTCAAACCAATATAGGTTGTAAAATCTTATTATTACCAATCTTCGAAAGGGGTCTCTGGTCATGTTAGAAATTCAGGATCGTAACCAAACTGCGACAGTCAGCGCGGATTATGTAGCCATTCGCTCCTTGTTGCAGAGTAACCCCTGTTGGGGTGCTGATGTACTGGAAACCGCTGGTGAATACCATTACCGGGTCAATAGAGCGCGGTATTACAGCAAACGAAAATTGGCGTGCAGGATAGTAGACGAAGGTGATGGTAGCTGTATTGCCTGGGGAGTCACCGGGAAGAAATCATTTTTAGCGTATCGAATTGTTTGTGAAGATGACCATCGGTTACGGATTGTACCGCTTGCCTATCTCGAGAAGACGCGTAAAACAGCGATTGCGGTTTCACTGGCGATGCTGTTTATCGTTCCTGTTGTGTTTGCCCCATTGCTATGGAAAATTTATGAAAGCCAAACACTTCGAAATTCAAGAGTAAACCTGCCCACTTTTTGCCGTTACGTATTACAGGAAAGTTCAAATTCGTCTATGGTTTATTGATTTCAAATCTACCAGTCGATCAACGTACGACCTTATGATAAATTGTCGAGAAATCATAAAAGTGTTCAATTGGAGCAAAGTTACATCCCAAAGGAAAGTTGAGTTACCAAAATGATCAAGCGAAGTATAGAATCTATTGTGGGTAAAACCATTACCGGGGTCGTCGTCAAAAGAAGAAAAAGCGAAGAAATTTCAAATATCACTAATCAGATCATGTTGGTTTTTTCAGATAACACTTACTACGAGATATGGGAGAATACTTATGATGCTATCTCCAGCGCTGGCAGAGTATTCCCTGGCGGAATTGAGGCTGCCAGAAATTATGGTAGTGATGTGATGGAAATTATCATTGATGTTCATATGAATAAGGCATTTTTTTAATAGTTGTTGGAGAATCGATAAAAATTTTCATCATGGGAAATCGATTGCAACTTTCGGAGGTGTAAATGGGTTCAATATTGGATGGACACAGAGAAATCGGAAACCCCGGGCCATGGACGTTAACGTGCGAGGAGGTGATGGCTATCATAAGGAGAAAGATAGCGCATCCTGATGAGTTTATTCCAGGCCAGTCAGAGGCATTGTTCCATATTCGTTTTTGTGAGAATTGTAAGAAATATTTTACGCCCATGAATGAAGAGGGCAATGATAACCGGTAAGTACCGTACCCGGAGGGTGCCAAGCCTGGTTGATAATCCACATCGTTCTATATATAGGTCCGCCAAAGGGTCTGGCTGGCTTTATTCTGCCGCGCTTACGCCCCTTTATTTTCTTGTAAGTAGTTCTTTATTTTTTCAATGCTTTTCCGATAAATTCCATCCTGTGTTGATGGTAAATTTATCAAATAATCCTGAAGAATAGTGGGTTTGATAATCTCCTCGATTAATGAGATGATTGACTCGTCAAGATCCTTATCTTCACTTTTTTCAAGGGCTCCCATCAATGATTCAATAGATCTCTGGTCGTTAAGCTGATAAAACATCCGGAAAATGAGCCTGATTGCGCGGTCGTCCAAGATCTCAAAATAGTGATCAAGCAAGCTATTTAATACTTCAACTGGGGGTATGATGTCTGCTCTCCAAAATATCCTCAGGACAGTTTCGATTATGTAGGCAGAGTTTATTGACAATTGAGTAGTCAACAAATCAATTGCCGACTGTTTTTCTTGCGTCATCATGCAAGATTGCATTGCTTTAATCTTCAAACCGGCCTCATCGCTTGTAGTTATGATCGCTTTCAGAAATTCTAATGAATCTTTGTGCCCGGTGAACGCGGCTGCTTCTATCAGGCATTTTCGAAGTTCTACATTAGTTTCATTCTGATACATATGGACGAATCTTTTAAACAATCTCTTGTCGGGGATTCGCGATAATGCTTCAACAGACCGCATTCGTACTGAAATGTAAGGATCAGCTAAAAGAAGTTTTAAATTATGCTTCGCACGATGATCTGATAATGGTTCAAGTGCTTTAGCTGATTTTGTTCGAACCATGAAATCATCATCGGATAAATGATTTACCAAGGATTCGATCGCCTTTTCTAATAAAACAATGGTTTCAATCTCTACAATGGACTCTTTTTTGTTTGTTACCGAGGCGAGCAATTCTGCTGCCAGGCAACGGATTTGAGGATCCACATCATCCAATGCAGAAAGCACGCACGAGAATACTTCCGGTCGATCACAAATTTCTTCCAGGGCTAAAAGAGCGGAATAACGGATTATCGCCTCTGGATGTTCTAATTTTGGTTTCAAGAAAATGAAAATTGGAAGTTCCTTGGTTGCATTTTGGATCTTATCAACAAACTCATACCTGCTGAGCAATTTGATTATCGTCTCAGCAACCCTTTCACAGGGGTAATCGAGGATTGCTGTCAGTATTCCCCTGCGATACTGTGTGGGAACCGTAGAATCTTCAACGATTTCACAAAATGTGTCAACATCCTCAGCGATCCAGCATTTCACCTGCTCCACAGCGCAATCAACAACAGACTCTCTATCTTCCAAACCAACAAGGTATATGATCCCCTTCGGATTTCTAATCCGTCCCAGAGCTTTCACTGCATAGATGCGAAGATCGGTATATTGCTCTTCCGTCAAATACATCAGTATCTGGCGGAATTTATCAGCGTCACCCTGCTTTTCCCAAAGTTGAAGGTCCTGTATTGTGAGAGGCATGGCTTGATTCGTACGGAATTATTGGTCAATTATGAAAGATTGTTATCTTTTAGATAGAAATTCTTCAAATGCATTTTTAGGTGCAGGTGTTGACTGCAAACTGCGAATAATCATTTCGTTGACCTGCGATTGAGGTGTGCCATACTTTTTGCGTGACGTCTCTCGAACGATTTGGGCAATATCCGATGCTGGTTGGGTTGGTGGGAGAGCCGTTGTAATTGTGAATGGAGGCAGTCCTTGACCTCGAACGTTCAATCTGGCTGCCAAATGCCAGTTGGGCAGATTGGAAAGATCCATGCGGTCAAAATACGGGAGATACTGAGGTTCAATCATATGGGCATCTTCATGACCTAAACGGAATGATAGCAGCGACCCAACATTCCCAAATATGGATTGAATAATCCTCTCGTCTTTAATTTGTGAAATAAATTGATTGGCTAATATTAGACCAATGTTGAATTTTCTGGCTTCGGATAAAAGGATAGAGAAATTTTCAGTAGCCAATGATTGGAACTCATCCACGTAAATGAAGAACGGTTTGCGTTTAGCCGGAGGTATTGCTGCGCGTTTCATTGCTTCAGTTTGAATTTTAGCCATGATAACAAAGCCTAAAAATCGTGAATTAGATTCTCCTAACAATCCTTTTGCCAGGTTTATCAGAATGATTTTTCCCTCGTTCATGGCTTTCTGAAAATCAATAGTGGATTTTTGCTGACCGAATATATTACGGAGGCGTGGGTCAAATATAAAGTCAGTGAATTTACTGCTAAGGTACTCGCCCATGGTTGCGTCCCCCCCACGTGCACGCTCGGTGTAATTGTTGTTGGGCAGGTAATTTTCAACCCATAATTTTAACTGCGGGTCATCAAATTTAAGCGGTATCCAACGTTTCCAGTAATTGGAAGATTGGTAGATCTGGTAGAACTGGATCAGTGTTCCAGGATCATCTAAATCGGACATAGTCAGCAACATGTTCATGTGCATATGCTGAAAAAAGATCGGCCCAGTCCATTCCTGTGCTATTCTTCCATGTTGGTCTTCCAGCAAACGTCGCAAAATGGCTTCCATTTCACGAACAACAAAAATCCTTTCATTGCTACTCTTAATTTCCAGTAGATTCATACCAATTGGGTACTCAAGGTCAGATGGATCGATTACGATCACATCATCGATTCGGTCGGGTGGTATGAGACCTAATAACTCTTCGAAAAGATCTCCATGAGGATCAATCAATACACAACCACGACCTTCATTGATGTCTGAAAGAACCATCGTTTTTAGAAGAGTAGACTTACCTGTACCAGTCTGCCCGACGATATACATATGGGTCAGGCGATCTTTATTAGGCAGGTGTACTTTTTGGGGAACTCCAAGGTAGTTATTCATCCCTAAAAAGAGCCCTTGCTGAGAATTAGAATGCTCTATAGTTTGGATTAGTGCATTGGGTATTGGACGTGTTCTCTGCATATGGACGTTGATTCCCGTCAGTCCTTGCCCATAGTCTTCTGGGAAGCGGAACGCGCTTACTGCTTCTGTGCCTGCCATTAAATAACGAAGTCGCATTGTTTTTTCTTGAGCTAGAGAGCCTCCCCAAAAATCCTGCCCCAAAGACCTAACATTCTCTTGTGCTACCTTAAGTTGTGCCTTTGTTGTAGGAACCACAACATCGTATCCTCCCATCTGGATATACGCGGGCTCGGTATGCAGTGGATCTGAGCCTTCTCCAACTGGGGCGGATATTGCTATACCAGCTGATTCAGCCAACGTCCTGGGGATATTTTTCAAGCATGCTAGTGATATCGTTACTTCGAACGGAGCGTCCTGTAAGTTCAACAACTGCTCCATCAACCCATGGCTGATCATTACTGCTCTCTGTTCTTGTATCCTTTCTATATGCTGTGAGGGATCAGGATGATATCCCTCACAATTGGAGATATCATCGAGTAATGATCGCTCTTCCTCTCGGGTGATCTTGGCAGGTCGAATTATTGAGGTGAGAACAACCTGATCACTAATCAAGAGCATGACCAGCAGTAGGCGTTCTAATTGGCCTGTGTGGGGTAGAAATGAATGAACAAAATAGACTGGCTTCACAGACTTTTCTTCGGGAGAGGATATTACGGGATTGAATCCCAACATTCGGCTTGTCTGTATCGAATCCAATGCCACAAGCTCTTCTCGTCGCCTGATTTCTATAATATCTGCCTTTTGCCAATTAATCGGCTTCCAGAGTTTCTTGAACAGGCTCGGATCCTTGACTACCTGCCAGGAATAATCAGACAGCGTCCCACAAAGCTGGATGATCAGGTTTTCAGATTCAATTTTATTGAGCTCAATTGCTTCTTCAGACGTGGAGCCTGTTGTTTTACAAAAAATACACACATCGATCGTGCCGCTGGATGATGATTGCGGGTCAGGATTTGAGATATACCGGATAGCATAGGTCACCGGCGAATCTGGCTGGTGCAAGGTGTTGATGAGATCTATTTGCTTGGAAAAATATGAGATGGGGTTTCCGTAAATGCTGGTCTCGCGCAATCTTCCAGAAGGGCAGGAGGTTAATTGAACAGCAGATACAGCATGAAAGTACGCTTGACCATTTTGTTCCATAGTCTCGAAGGTCTCAGCGTAAATCTCATCAGAAAGTTTCATGCGAAGCTCCTTTATAAATTTGGCTACAAATAAACAAAATACCACAGTTTTGGGGGAAGAATATTGGTTATGATACCAGAAATCTAAAATCACACATCTAGTAAATTGTTATTCTATCTGTTATGTAGGTGAATGTTGCTCTCGAAAAGATATCCTTGTATAATGA
>CAZCRQ010000068.1:0-7590 GCA_964501095.1 uncultured bacterium
AGACACAAAGTGCTTTATGGAGAATAGAAAATAATACTGATAACATATACAATCGACGGTTCGCCCGCATCATTATTCCGGTCAAACAACCTGGACAAATAGCCTTGAAATCGACAAGTAATATAGGCTTTATTCACGCATTCCATAGAGAACCCTGAGATGATGAGTGCTCCAGAAATTTACAAAGCATTGTAAGATCATTCATTCCAATGACTAAGATCACGTCCCAAAAACTCGCCTAGTTTCAAGTTTTCCTCTTTGTACATTTCGATAAGCCTGGCGCGGGTTTCCGGTTTCATCGGGATATAAGAAGCCGGTTGTTTGTTCCAGAGATAATGAATCCGGTATGCCATCTTCCCCAAACCCAAGAGGTTGAGAAACGACTTAACCGGCAGCAGCGATTTGTTACGGTTCAGCAGGGAGGTGGTGCGGGAGAAGATATCTCTCATCAGACGGGAACGCACAGTTTTACGTGGATTCACCCGCTGCTGAACCTTCTGGGGGACAAATGTCTCATCGATCCCGAGGAACCGGCAGAGTCCGAGGTAAACTCCCAAAGAATCAATCTTTATGTCATCGAAAACGATAAAATGCATCTGTTCAAGTGGAAATCTTTTTAAAAACCGCTGCACATTCGAGTAAAAACGTGGGTAGACCAGCAAAGATGAATACTTTTCCAACATCCCCTCGAAGGTACAATAGAGCGGCTGGAACTGCATATATTGATGATAAGCGGAATAAACAACTTCTGCCGGATTACGAAAATTGAAGATCAATTTCATCCTGGGATTATGCTCATAGATGAAGTCAGGCGTCTCGGGATCGAACATGTATGACGGGCTGATTTCGCCAAGAAGTTGACCAGGTTCACGATGTTCAAAGCGTGATTTCAGCCATTCGATGCCTTTATCGCGATGCGAACCGGTATAGAAAGTGCCGCGGGCGGGGAAAACGTCCTGGGGATGTTTTTTACAGAAATAGTTCATCTCCTTACCTTTTCCGATACAGATTTGTGGATGTTCCCGCAGACAATGCGCCACCCAGGTTGTTCCGGCTTTCCCCGAACCGACACCGACAAAATCCAATTGAAAATTTCCCACTATTGCCAATCTCCTCGGTTTTACTATTATTCTCGGTTTTTATATTTCAGAGAGAGGCATGGTTTAATCAGGGAAGAAGATATTCTCGGATTATTCACTATCCAATAAAGGAAAAACCATGCCTCACATAACGTCGTCATTTTTAGAAGCACTTTCAAGTTATCGCCAGGTATTTCGAGTACCGGTTCATCACAATTTCATCGTCGTATTTTTCGTGGTTAAAAATCTCTCGGAGATGCTTTTTAGGAAAAATATTTGGAAAGTTATCAGCGGCTTTCTTGAAAAAGACGCCCAACTAAACGGTTACGGTTGAAGAAAAAAAACCGCCGGCGTACAATCCAACGCTAGCGGTTTATTTGCTGGGAGATAGGGACTCGAACCCCAATTCTACGGTCCAGAGCCGCATGTCCTGCCAATTGGACGATCTCCCAACGCACCAAGTGTAGCAATCCAGGCTCCACGATGTCAAGTGGGAGTAATTCAAGGTCTCCCGCTTGAAATAAGGCTGACATTATCCTAATCATTAGTATCCTGCTTATCCTGTTAAGAAGGAGTCGAGTTGGAAACCCTGACCTTATATCTCCTCCCGGAACTTTTCGTTTTGTCTCGAGTACGATTTTCTAGAATTTTACCCTAGCTTTTTCAGCATATAGGATCTCAGATAAGGGAGTAACCAAATGAATCGCGATATCTCCGCGATTACCGAAGAAGTGCAACGTCACGCCGCTCCGATCCGCGGGATGACGGAAGAAATCAGTAAAGTACTGGTCGGTCAGACATACATGGTGGATCGTCTGCTCGTGGGTTTGCTGGCGGATGGTCATGTGCTGCTCGAAGGGGTGCCGGGTCTAGCGAAGACGTTGGCGGTGAAGAGCTTGGCGGATGCTATCGACGTTAATTTCCACCGCATTCAGTTCACTCCGGATCTTTTGCCCGCTGACCTGGTGGGCACCTTGATCTACAATCCCCGCGACGGTTCCTTCGAGGCAAAGCCGGGTCCCATCTTCGCCAATTTCATCCTCGCGGATGAGATTAACCGTGCCCCGGCGAAAGTGCAAAGCGCTTTGCTCGAATCAATGCAGGAGCGTCAGGTAACCCTGGGCGATCATACACATCCGCTGCCGGTTCCATTCCTGGTGCTGGCGACACAGAATCCCATCGAACAGCAGGGCACCTATCCTTTGCCCGAAGCGCAGGTCGACCGTTTCATGCTCAAACTGCGGATTACTTATCCATCGCGCGATGAGGAGCGTCGGATCATGCAGTTGCACAGCAAATCCAACATTCCCCAAATCAAGCCCCGTGTTCATCCGAGTGATATTCTCTCCGCCCGAAAAGTGGTGGAGATGGTCTACGTGGATGAGAAAATCGAGAATTTTGTTTTGGATATTGTCTTCGCCACCCGTGAACCCAACGAGTTCGGGATGAAGGATTTAAAGCCGTTGATCAGCTATGGCGCGAGCCCGCGCGCTTCGTTGTATCTGGTGAAAGCGGCGCGTGCCTGGGCGTTTCTCCAGGGACGAGCATTTGTCATCCCTGAGGACATTCGGGCGATTGGACATGATGTGCTGCGTCACCGGATCATTCCCTCGTTTGAAGCGGAAGCCGAGGAACGCACCAGCGACGACCTGGTCACGGAAATTCTGCACGGCATTGAAGTTCCATGACAACTCGCGAGTTGATGCGAAAGGTGCGCGCCATTGAGATCCGCACTCGCGGCATGGTGCATGAACTCTTCAGCGGTGAATATCACAGCGCCTTCAAGGGTCGCGGGATCGAATTCAGCGAAGTGCGGGAGTATGTTCCCGGCGATGATGTTCGGGCGATAGATTGGAATGTCACGGCGCGCGAGGGTCGCCCCTTCATTAAGCTCTTCGAGGAGGAGCGCGAACTGGTGGTGATGCTGCTGGTGGATGTCTCAGCGTCCGGGCAGTTCGGCAGTGTACTCTCCTTGAAACGTGAGCTGGCGGCGGAAATGGCGGCGGTGCTGGCTTTTAGCGCACAACGAACCGGCGATAAAGTCGGGCTCATCCTCTTCAGCGATCGTATCGAACTCTATGTTCCCCCGAAAAAGGGTGTATCGCACACCCTTCGTCTGATTCGCGATTTGCTCGCCTACTCTCCCAAAGGAAAACAGACCGATATCTCGACCAGCCTGGAGATGCTGCTGCGGGTGCAGAATAAACGTGCGATTGTCTTTCTCATCAGCGATTTTCTTGATTCGGATAGGTGGCGTGAGGCGGCGCGGATTGTTTCCCGAAAACATGATTTGATCGCAATTCACCTGATTGACCCACGGGAGATGAAGCTGCCATCGGTTGGTTGGATTCCCGCCGAAGATCCGGAGACCGGAGAAGTTGTCTGGGTGGACAGCCAGGATTCTCTGGTGTGTGACGCCTTTGCACGTGGACGAAGAACCCAATTGCAGTCGCTCGATCAATTCTGCAAGTTCCATAACATCGATCGGATACAGGTTGACCTGACCGAGGAGGAGCAGCCGTACTACCGACCGCTAGTGCAGTTCTTTCGCAAACGGGAACGGAGGAGGTAGCAGAATGGAAAAGAAAGATACAGGATGAGAAGAAAAGAACAGGATGGGAAGGAGAGCAATGATATTATTGATAAGGCGTCATTTACGTATGACAGCCTGTCCGAGAATGAAAAAACACTGGCGTGATGTCATTCCCGCGTAACAGGCTGTCCAAGAATGCCATGTAGTCACCCATTCTCGGACAGCCTGTTTCGTGGGAATGACATTGCCAGCAAGTTTTCATTATTGGACTGCCTTTACGTGAGCGACTTCACCAGTTGAGGGTAAACTTTGCTAGAAAAAAAGCGTGTAAGTAGCAACATTACTACCAGTTTCACTAGAATTATCCTAACATTGATACTCGGTGTATCATTTGTGCGAGCATTCGCTCAAGACGATCTGATTGTCGAGTTGAATCCGACAACCGCCAACGTCGGTGATTATCTGGAATTACGGCTAATCGCACCGGGAGCCAAACCGGAAGAGGTAACCTGGTTTCCCATTGCTCAGACCCTGGGCGATTTTACAGTTCTCAAGGTGGATACAGTTCGAGACAAGCGGTTGAAGGAATTCGGAGGCGCCGCGTTGCTTCTGACTCTAGCGGCGTATGATACCGGTTCCTTCTCCACCGGTGATTTTGAAGTCAGCACCAGCAAGGGGATTTTAAAAGCGGAGGGAGTCAGCGCGATCATCACCACTGTACTCACCGATTCCACCACGACTGACCTCCGTCCCTTCAAGGCACAGGAAGAGCTGCCGATCACCTTGATGGATGTCATTCGCTGGACATGGATGTATGCCTTGGGAGTAGTTGTTCTGATTGCGCTTTATCTCCTCTATTGTCGCTGGTTGAAAACTCGTCGGGGATATTTCGCTGGTATTGTCGATGAGGAGCCCCCGATCCCGCCGTATGAGGAGGCGATCCAGGCGCTGGCGAGATTGAAAGAGGAGAATCCGCTAAGGGATGGGAACTTGAAGGCGTATGTCAGCGCATTGTCCGAGATCACCAAGCGTTTGTTGGAACGGATTCACCACGATCCGGTGCTGGAGATGACCACTTACGAAGTGAAACACTGGATCAACGAGTGCAAGCAATTCCTGGCGAAGGAGGAAGATTTGGTAAACATCCTGGATGACGGTGATCGGGTGAAATTCGCCAAAGGCGTTATTGGTCCTGAAAGATGTGAGGAGCTGTACGATTTTGCCAAACAGATAGTTGAATCATACCATCCGGATAAAACCGCTCATCTCTTCGCCGAGGAAGAACAGCGGAAATTAGCTGAATCTGCGGAAACGGAAGTTGCTTTGGAAGAGAATCCAACACCATCAGTATTAGATGTGGGAGGAAAGCGATGACTTGGGGCAATCCCTGGTTTTTAATAGGATTACTAATAATTCCCCTGATGTGTTGGCATTATTGGCGTCAATTGCGACATCCGCAGCCGACTGTGGTCTATCCCGAAGCGTCTACGTTCAAACTATTGATGGGCAAATATCGTCCGTATCTTCGTCACCTGACATTTATTCTGCGCCTCCTTGCAATGGGACTCCTGGTAATAGCGCTGGCTCGTCCGCGGCTTGCCCTGGACGAGGAGAAAGTGCATACCGAAGGCATCGACTTAGTAATCACTCTCGACATCTCCACCAGTATGCTTGCTCAGGATCTGACCCCGGGCAATCGTCTGGAAGCAGCGAAAAAAGTGGCGAAAGAGTTCATTTCAGGACGCAGCAATGACCGGATCGGTCTGGTGATGTTCGCTGGAGAAGCGTACACCTGGTGCCCGTTAACCCTGGATTATGCCGTCCTAGCGGACTTAATGGACAAAGTGGAAGCGGGTACAGTCACCGACGGCACGGCAATTGGCAAAGCCATCGCCACCGGAGTGAACCGTTTACGTCGCAGTGATGCCAAGAGTAAAGTATTGATATTGCTGACCGATGGGGTGAACAATGTTGATCAACCGGATCCGTTGACCGCAGCGCGGGCAGGTGCGGAGCTGGGCGTGAAAATCTATACCATCGGTGTCGGCACCCAGGGAGTAGCGCCGGCGCCGGTGCAAACACCTTTCGGAATGCGTATCCAGCAAGTGCAGGTGGAAATCGACGAGGAATTATTAAAGAAAATCGCCGAAATGACCGGTGGAATGTATTTCCGCGCCACCTCCACCAATGCTTTGAGGAACATCTACAAACGTATCGATGAGATGGAGACCACTAAAATTGAAATTGAGCATATTCGACGATATCGTGAGATGTTCTATCGTTGGGCGGCGGTCGCTCTGGCGCTGCTGATTTTAGAACGAACGCTGACCTTGACTCGTTTACGGAATGTCGCCGCGTGATTTCTAACCGCAAAGAAGCAAAGGAGCAAAGATAATAATATGATCCGTTGGGCTGAACCACTGTGGTTGTTTGGTTTGCTGCTTCCCCTGGCTCTGTTGTTGCTGGACTGGGGACTGCGTAAGGTACGGATCCGGGCGCGGGAACGATTTGCTTCGCTGAAGTTGTGGGAAACCCTCTCACCCGGCAGAAGCGACTCCCTGCGTCGGGGAAAACGTTACCTGTTGATCGCCGCCCTCACCCTGCTGGTGATCGCTCTGGCGAATCCGCAGGTGGGGACTCGTTATGAGGAGGTGACACGGCAGGGCATCGACATATTCCTACTTGTCGATGTCAGCAAGTCGATGGATACTCAGGATATCCGTCCCAGCCGTCTCGCCAAGAGCCGCTATGAGCTGGATCGTTTTCTTGAAGGTTTGAAAGGGGATCGTGTTGGAGTGATTCCCTTCGCTGGAACCGCCTATCCGCTATGCCCTTTGACGTTGGACTACAGCGCGGCAGCGATGTTTCTCGACATCCTGGCGACGGATTTGATTCCGACTCCGGGGACAAACATCGGCGAAGCGATCGCCACTGCGCTACGCTCGTTCACTTACGATGACAATCGTGGCAGAGCGATAATTCTTGTCTCCGACGGCGAAGATCACGAGGGTAATGTCTTGGATCAAGTCAAGGACGCCGCTGATAAAAAAGTCAAGATATTCACCATCGGCATGGCGCTGGCAAAGGGTGATCCGATCCCGGAGTATGATGAGCAAAACAATCAAACCGGCTGGAAGATGGATGATGAAGGGCGGGTGGTAACCAGCCGTCTGAATGAAGACCTCCTGCGCCAGATTGCGGAAGCTTCCGGTGGTAGCTATTTTCGGGCGACTCAGGGCGGAGCGGAATTTCAGGCGGTCTATAAAAAGCTCTTTGGCATGGAGCGCAAGGAACTGGAAGCGAAACAGATCACCGATTTTGAAGACCGATTTCAACCATTTCTTTTAATCGCATTAGTCTTGTTGACTATCGAGTTCGCCTTACCGCAAGGACGGAGAAAAGAAGTATGAGTGAAGAAAAGTTAAGAATTATTATTTCGGAGATTGCCTATGTCTTTCTCCTATTATTCATTATTACTTCTGCCTGCGCTGAGACACCTCACAGCTTGGTGAAAAAGGGGAACAAGCATGTGGTCAATGGCGAGCTGGATGAGGCGCTGACTAAATATCTGGAGGCTCGCGCGACCCGGGACTCCACTCGCCCGGAATTGCAGTACGACCTCGGTGGTGTCTATGCACGCAGCGGCGACCTGATGAAAGCCGACTCCATTCTGCGGTCGCTGCCTCCGGAAACACGTGAATCGTTATTGGCGAGAGCGGAGTATAATCGAGGTACCGCGCTGGCGAAAGGGCAGCAGTATGACCAAGCACTGGCTGCTTTAATCGATGCCCTGAAGATGGATCCAAAGGATATGGATGCCAAAACCAACCTCGAACTTATACGACGTATGATTCAACAACAAGAGCAGCAACAGCAGCAAAATCAGGATCAGAAGGATCAAGAGAAGAAGGAAGACCAAAAACAGCAACAGCAGCAACAGCAACAAGATCAACAGCAACAAGATCAACAGCAACAAGA
>CAZCRQ010000068.1:7690-11475 GCA_964501095.1 uncultured bacterium
CAGCAACAAGAAGAACAACAACCTCAACCGCAGCCGAACGAACAGGACGAGATGGATCGCAAACTGGCGGAACGATTCCTCGACAAGTTGCAACAGGATGAGAAAGAGTTGTTAAAGCAGGTGGTTCAGCAGCAGATTCCTCGTGAAAAGAAAAAAGTGAAAAAGGATTGGTAGGGGATACCTCTAATTAAACAGAGGCGATGTCATTTCCACGAAAAAGGTTGTCCGAGAATACTCTCACAGTTATCAAAAAAGGGTGCCCTGCACTACTTGTTGTGCAGGTTTATTAAAATTATATTATTATAAGGTGTTGTGTTTACTGGAAATAATTAACTCTTTTTCTCCTGGACAACAAGTAGTCCAGGGCACCCCAAGGGGATTATTTCTATTCTCTGACACGTTGGAGAGCAGTAATTCGGTTATTCCTTGTTTCCACATTCAAGCGTAATAATAATAAGAATAACAGTAAGTACATCAATGCAGTAAATGGATTCAAAGTATGAAGCTATCAGTAAGGATAAATCTACTTCAAATAATTTATTTGCTGCTTATTGTTGTCAATGGTTATGCGGCAGATTTCACCATCGTGGCTCAAGCGACACCGACCGAAGTGAATCGTGGCGACAGCTTCGTCTATCAGGTTGAAGTCAGCGGAAGCTCGATGACACTGCCGCAGCCGGAAGTGGAAATCCCGGGAGATTTTTCCATCCTCTCCGGTCCCAACTCCTCCACCAACATTCAATATGTAAATGGCGCCATGACTGCTTCCCGCAGCCTGACATATCAGTTGATCGCGCGAAATTCCGGAGTTTTCACTATCCCCGCGCCAACCGTCACCTATAAACGGAAGATCTTCAAGGGGAATGCGGTGACAATCGTGGTGACCGATGGCGGTGCCCCCGGCGGTTCCACTCAGTCTCAACCGCCATCAGCCCCTTCCACTCCTTCAACCAAACCTAGAAGCAGCGGACGCCCCCCGCAAGTTACAACGGATAAACTCCAGTCCATTTTTCTCGATGTTAGTGTTGAACCGAAAGAAGTCTATTTTCAGCAGCCGATCACGGTCACCTACACGCTTTATTTCCGTGATGATGTTCGCACTTTTGACATCAAGCAGCTTTCCAGTACGGAGGGTTTCTGGACAGAAGCCTATCCTGCTCCCAATCCGCCGAACGTTTTCTCACGTACAATTCGAGGTCAGCAATACAACGCGGCGATGATCCACCGGTTGATCCTTTTTCCTACCCGAACCGGAGAACTGACAATCGGTCCGATGGAAGTGGTTTGCCAAGTGCGAAGTACTTACAGAAGTCGAAGACAGCGAAGTCTATTCGACAGCTTCTTCGATTCAGGATTTGATACTGAGCAGAAAATGGTGGATTCCGATCCAGTGACTGTGACGATCAAGCCCCTTCCCCAGCCGGGACGTCCGGCGGATTTCGATGATGTTGTCGGAAATTATCGACTGAGTGCCACACTAGATCGCGACTCCGTCGAAACCAATGAATCCGTGACTCTGACCGTGAAAATATCAGGGGAGGGTAATATCGGATTCCTTCCTGAACCCAAGCTGGTCATTCCTCCCGATATCCAGCGATACGATCCGGAAGTTCAAGAGAAACACAGCATTACGGGGGACGCCATCAAAGGATATAAAACTTTCACTTATTTGCTGATACCACGTCGTGCGGGTCTGCAAAAAATTCAAACGCTGAAATACAGCTATTTTAATCCCGTCACTGAAAAATATACGACCCTGACAAGTGGAGAGATCAATCTCCATGTACGTCCGGCGAGCGGTTGGGCGGCCTATGATGCGGATACCCCGCAGGGCAGCCGTGAAGAAGTGCGCTCTCTAGCCACCGACATTCGTTATATTCACGATGCCTCGCGAAGGTTGCATCGAGTCGGTCCCCCGATACAGGAACGTGTCGTTTATCAGCTTGCCTATCTCGCTCCCCTGGCGATTATTGGATTGGCATTCTATGTTCGACGAAAGCAGGATCAGCTTGAAAGTGATCCGGCGCGTCAACGCAGTCGAAAAGCGGCTAAAAGAGCGTTGAATGCACTGAAGGAGGCACGTATCGCCCAACAGCAGAATAAACTTGACCAGGGATTCACCGCTCTGGTTCATGGCGTTTTTTATTATTTTGCCGATCGGGTTTCCATACCGGCGGCTGAATTGAACGAAAAAAATATCCAAGATATTCTCAGCTTACGTAAAATTGAAAATGAAAAACAGATGGAATTATTGGATATAATCCACCGTTGCAATACCGCTCGATTCACTCCTGACGGCATGCAGAAGGACAACCTCAATGAGCTGATCCGTAAGACTCAAACTTGGATTCTTGCTGTCGATCGTTTCATGGATCGTAAACCTTTAAAAAGTGGATAACTCCGCAGAAAAAACCCGGTGGATAACCTGTGGATAAGAATTTTCTTAAGAGACGATGGTCAGATTTAACCATCATAAATTATTGAAAAATAATATATTATATCTTAGCTTAAAATTATCCCGATGGTTTCGCCTCTGTGGATAACTACTCCGGAAAACCTATTGTAACCATGTGGATAACTGTGGATAATGTGGATAAGTTGGGAATCAGGAAGCGTGATTTTCACGTTCGTCTTCTATTCCCTCAGCGGATAAGGATAGTATTATTACTGATAATCCTTCTCTCCCCGCTATTGCTTTTGGCGGGTGCGTTGGAGGAACTCGCCGGCGAAGGCGACCGTGCTTACCGCGAGGGCAAATTTGACGAAGCGATCCAAGCATACCGTGAAGTGCTTCAGGGTGGGCATATCAGCGGTGCGGTGCTCTACAACCTTGGGAATGCATACTACAAACAGGGACGGATTGGATTGGCAATCCTCTTCTATGAACGCGCCCTGCGAGAGATGCCGCATAATCGTGACATTCGGTACAATTTAAATCTGACTCGTCAACGAACGGTGGATCGAATCGAATCTCCGCCGCGACTTCCCTTCTGGAGCTGGTTGGACTCTTTACGTGATCTGGTCTCGCCATCTGCTCTTGCCTGGAGCGCGTGGGGAACATCCATGCTCGCAGCGATCCTGTTCGGCGCATATCTTCTTGTACGACGAAATCTCTATCGTAAATTTCTGCGATCCACTACGATCGTTATCGTCGTGATATTTTGCCTTGAACTCGGCTTGCTGACCTTACGCTTTGTCCATGATCACCGCCCGCCCAACGCCATTATAATGGCGGAAAAAGTTGTCGTCTACAGCGCTCCGGACACCGGATCACGCGAGGTTTTCCATCTGCACGAAGGGACGCGGGTGACTGTACTCAAAGAGTTGGAAGGTTTTCGCGAAGTCGCCCTGGAAGATGGACGTCAGGGCTGGATTCCCGGAAATGTGTGCGAATTTATTTAATGGAGTAATTTGGTGTGTTGTCAACTGTCCTCGGCTGGCATCGGTGAAAGTATCGCCGGAGTGTCTCGCCCATTGGTAAAAGTGAAAGGGCAAATGAGGCTGTCTGATAATATCTCTTAGGCTGGCATGGTGTCATTCGCACAAAGCAGGCGGTCCGAGAATGATGCCTTACCTGACGCCTCGCACAATTCCTCATAAGTTTTATTCCCTTCGCCTTTACACTTAATGGGCGGGACGCCCATGCTACCCCCGCAAGCGAGACGCCCATATACATCGTAGCAGGTGCGTCTCGCACGTGTCATGGGCGAGACGCCCATGCTACCCTCGCAAGCGGAGACGCCCATATACATCGTAGCAGGTGCGTCTCGCACGTGTCATGGGCG